>SBFT01000085.1 GCA_006227805.1 Paracoccaceae bacterium | reverse complement strand
CCCGCGCCTGGCTGGCCGAGGCCGAGGCGAGCGAGCCGAACGACCCGAACGCGATCGCGCTGGCGACGGTGGACGACACCGGACTGCCGAACGTGCGGATGGTGCTGCTGAAGGAGATCGAGGACGACGCCTTCGTCTTCTACACCAACTACGGCAGCCGCAAGGCCACCGAGATCGCGGCCAGCGGCACGGCGGCCTTCGTTCTGCACTGGAAAAGCCTGCGCCGGCAGATCCGCGTGCGCGGCACCGTCACCCGCGAGGAGGGGCCGAAGGCCGACGCCTACTTCGCCTCGCGGTCGCTGAAAAGCCGGCTGGGGGCCTGGGCGTCGCGGCAGTCGCAGCCCCTGTCCTCGCGGCTGGCGCTGATGGGCGAGGTGGCCAAGGTCACCGCGCGGTTCGGAACCAATCCTCCGCGTCCGCCCTTCTGGGGCGGCTACCGGATCACGCCGCTCGAGATCGAGTTCTGGGCCGATGGCGAGTTCCGCCTGCACGACCGGTTCCGATTCACCCGCGCGCAGCCCGGCGAGGCGTGGGACATCCAGCGCCTGAACCCGTGAAATTGACGTCACGTGAAATGCAAATAATTGCAGAAGAAAGATTTTTTCCACTTGAATTCAACCATAATATTCAGGACACAATATATGCGTAAACCCGTGAGAATGTGATGGTCTTGGCCGATAATCACCAAACCAATGAAGTGTCTGGGCTCGTCAAATGGTTTGACGCCGCCAAGGGCTTTGGCTTCGTCGTCGCGGACGAAGGCGGCCCCGACATCCTTCTGCACATCAACGTCTTGCGCAACTTCGGCCAGAACTCGGTCGCGGATTCGTCGCGGATCCGGATCCTCGCCCAGCAGACCGCGCGCGGCGTGCAGGCGGTCGAGGTCCTGTCCATCGATCCCCCCGCGCGCGACGGCGGCGCGCCCCTGCCCGATATCGCCGGCCTGATGCCGCAGGATGTGGCCGGGCTGCCGCTGGAGCCCGCGCGCGTCAAGTGGTTCGACAAGGGCAAGGGTTTCGGGTTTGCAAATGTCTTCGGAAAGCCGGAAGATGTGTTCCTGCATATCGAGGTATTGCGGCTGTCGGGGCTGTCCGATCTCCAGCCGGGCGAGGCCCTGGCGCTGCGGGTGATCGACGGCAAACGGGGCCGCATGGCGGTCGAGGTTCACCCGTGGGAACACGCGCTTCCGGATTGATCTGTCTTCTGGCCGCGGCGCTGGCCGTGCTGCCCTCTGCCTCCTTCGCCTTCGCCGACTGCGCCCCCGACCGGGTGGTCCTGCGCGGCGCGTGGGGCGAGGCGCTCTTCTCCGTCGAGATCGCCGATGACCCGGCGGAACGCAGCCAGGGCTTGATGTTCCGCGAGAAGATGGCGCGGAACGCGGGGATGCTCTTCATCTACGAGACACCGCAGGTCGCGTCCTTCTGGATGAAGAACACGCTGATCCCGCTCGACATGATCTTCTTCGACCGGACGGGAACGGTCGTGCATGTGCATCACCGCGCGATCCCGGGCGACCTCACGCCCATCACCGGCGGGCGCGACATCCTGATGGTGCTCGAGATCAATGGCGGGCTGGCCGAACTCTTCCGGATCGCGCCGGGCGACACGATGCGCCACCCTGCGATCGACCAGGCGGACGCCGCCTGGCCCTGCTGAAGCCCCTTTTGCCGGCCTTCCGCGCAGGCGACGTGCCGTCAGGATCGCCGGGATGACGCGCCGGGGCTTTTCAATCCCCGCGTCGGGCGCTAGGAACGCGCTTGGTCCGGGGTGTGGCGCAGTCTGGTAGCGCACCTGTTTTGGGTACAGGGGGTCGTAGGTTCGAATCCTGCCGCCCCGACCACGCAGCCTGCCCGCGTCCCTGCTTCTCAGGGCGCGGGCACGCCGCCCGCCTGGGCGTAGAGCCTCTGCAATTCGCGCGCCAGCCGCCGGTCTTCGATCGGGATCCGGCGCGGGCCGCCGCGCTTCTGGGGCACGTTCAGGTAGACATCGTTGGTGACAAGGTAGCTCGCCGCGTCGCGGTCGGCCCGGAACCGGATCACCAGGCGCGGCAGGTCCTCGGTCGTGCCGTCATAGCCCAGAATCACCGAGGCCGTGATCTCGGGCGGCATCAGCTCGCGGCATTCCACGACATTGCGCGCGGGCGTCGCGAAATCGCGCGCGGGCCCCTCGCACGAGGCGCGGAAGGCATCGAACAGCATCTGCGGATAGGCCGGGAATCGCGCCTTGCCGCTGGGCGGGGCCGGTTCGGGGGCGGCGCAGGCGCCAAGGGCCGTCACCAGTGTCAGAAAGAACACGATTCTGGGCAACGGCATGGCTGTCTCCGGGGGGCCGGGCGGTGGCGTGGGTCTGCCCACCAGATCTAGCTGCACGGCCCCGGACTGCAACGTCCAACCGCCCCGGCTTCACGCTTTCGTTCAGGCGGCGGGCCTAAGTCGGCGTGAAAGAACCCGAAAATCGCGGGGGCGATCCCGGGCGGCCGCGGCCTTGCCCTGCGCGAGCCGCGGGGCCGCGATTCCCGGTGCGATTTTCGGCGCATCCGTCAAGCGCAAAGAATTACAAAAATATGAAAAATGCCGTTGACGGGGTTGGCTATCCTACGTCAGATTGTGTGGGCGCTTCGCTGACCCACTATATCTGGTAGAGTAAACAGGACCGGGCGGCGAAGACAGGGACGGATCGACATTCCCGGCAACGGACAGGGCGAAGGCCTGCAACGTGGGTTCCGAAAGGTGGCCGCGACCGGAATGCGCTTGTCTCCGAGGCATGAGACGGGACGGACGCCGAGAGCGGACGGACAGGACGGAACACGACGCTGAAGAACGAGGCAGCAAAGATGAAAATCGAAAGAAGATTCACGACCGAAGGCCGCGACGCGTATGAAGGCATCGCCTTCGAGCAGGCGACGTCCGAGATTCGCAACCCCGACGGCTCGATCGTGTTCCGGCTCGAGAACATCGAGATTCCCGCCAGGTGGAGCCAGGTCGCCAGCGACGTGATCGCGCAGAAGTATTTCCGCAAGGCCGGCGTTCCCAACAAGATCAAGCGCGTGCGGGAAAAGGGCGTGCCCGAATTCCTGTGGCGCGGCGCGCCGGCGGACGACAATGACGGCTTCGGCGGAGAGACCTCGGCCAAGCAGGTCTTCGACCGCCTGGCGGGCGCCTGGGCCTATTGGGGCTGGAAGGGCGGCTATTTCTCGACCGAGGCCGACGCCCGCGCCTATTTCGACGAGATGCGCAACATGCTGGCCAGCCAGCGCGCGGCCCCCAACAGCCCGCAATGGTTCAACACCGGCCTGCACTGGGCCTATGGCATCGACGGCCCCAGCCAGGGCCACCATTACGTCGATTTCAAGACCGGCAAGCTGACCAGATCGGCCTCGGCCTACGAGCATCCCCAGCCCCATGCCTGCTTCATCCAGGGCGTCCAGGACGACCTGGTGAACGAAGGCGGGATCATGGACCTCTGGGTGCGCGAGGCGCGCCTGTTCAAGTATGGCTCGGGCACCGGCACCAACTTCTCGATGCTGCGCGGTGAGGGCGAGAAGCTTTCGGGCGGCGGCAAGTCCTCGGGGCTCATGGGCTTTCTCAAGATCGGCGACCGCGCGGCGGGCGCCATCAAGTCGGGCGGCACCACGCGCCGCGCCGCGAAGATGGTCATCGTCGACGCCGACCACCCCGATATCGAGGCCTTCATCGACTGGAAGGTCGTCGAGGAGCAGAAGGTGGCCTCGATCGTCGCCGGCTCGAAGATGCACGAGAAGAAGCTGAACGCGATCTTCGCCGCCATCAAGGCCTGGGACGGCGCCGCCGAGGATGCGGTCGACCCCGCGAAGAACGACGGCCTCAAGGCCGCCGTGCGCGACGCCAAGAAGGTCGCGATCCCCGAGACCTACATCAAGCGCGTTCTGGACTACGCCCGCCAGGGATACACCTCGATCGAGTTCCCGACCTACAACACCGACTGGGACAGCGAGGCCTATTCCAGCGTCTCGGGCCAGAACTCGAACAACTCGATCCGCGTCACCGACGCCTTCCTCAGGGCCGTGGAACAGGACGGCGACTGGGACCTGATCAGCCGCGTCTCGGGCAAGCCCACGAAGACGGTGAAGGCGCGCGACCTGTGGGAAAAGGTCGGCCACGCCGCCTGGGCCTGCGCCGATCCCGGCATCCAGTATCACGACACGGTCAACGCCTGGCACACCTGCCCGGAAGACGGCCCGATCCGCGGCTCGAACCCGTGTTCGGAATACATGTTCCTCGACGACACGGCCTGCAACCTGGCGTCGATGAACCTGCTGACCTTCCTGAAGGACGGCGAATTCCAGGTCGAGGATTACATCCACGCCACCCGTCTGTGGACCGTCACGCTGGAAATCTCGGTCCTGATGGCGCAGTTCCCGTCGAAGGAAATCGCGCAACTGTCCTACGATTTCCGCACCCTGGGCCTGGGCTACGCCAATATCGGCGGTCTTCTGATGAACATGGGGCTGGGCTATGACAGCGCGGAGGGCCGCGCGCTCTGCGGCGCGCTGACCGCCATCATGACCGGCGTCGCCTATGCCACCTCGGCCGAGATGGCGGGCGAACTGGGGCCCTTCGCGGGCTACAAGCGCAACGCCGCGCACATGCTGCGCGTCATCCGCAACCACCGCAACGCCGCCTATGGCGCCACCGACGGCTACGAGGGCGTGAACGTGCGGCCCGTGCCGCTGGACCACGCCAATTGCCCCGATGCGCGCCTGGTCGACATCGCCATGTCCGCCTGGGACGAGGCGCTGAGGCTGGGCGAGATGCACGGCTATCGCAACGCCCAGGCCACCGTGATCGCGCCCACCGGCACGATCGGCCTGGTGATGGACTGCGACACCACCGGCATCGAGCCCGATTTCGCGCTGGTGAAGTTCAAGAAACTGGCCGGCGGCGGCTATTTCAAGATCATCAACCACTCGGTCCCCGCGGCGCTGGAAAAGCTGGGCTACGGCTCGGCCCAGATCGAGGAGATCGTCGCCTATGCGGTCGGACACGGCACCATCGGCAACGCGCCCGGCATCAACCCGACCTCGCTGGCGGGCCATGGCTTCGGCCCGGCCGAGATCGCCAAGGTCGAGGCCGCGATGGAAAGCGCCTTCGACATCCGCTTCGTCTTCAACCAATGGACCCTGGGCGAGAAGTTCTGCCGCGAAGTCCTTGGAATCCCGGCGGAAAAGCTGAACGATCCCACCTTCGACCTGCTGCGTCACCTGGGCTATTCCCGCAAGGACATCGAGGACGCCAACGACCATGTCTGCGGCACGATGACCCTGGAAGGCGCGCCGCACCTGAAGGAAAGCCACTACCACATCTTCGACTGCGCCAATCCCTGCGGCAAGAAGGGCAAGCGCTTCCTGTCGGTGGACAGCCACATCCATATGATGGCGGCGGCGCAAAGCTTCATCTCGGGCGCGATCTCGAAGACGATCAACATGCCCAACGACGCCACGATCGAGGATTGCCAGAAGGCCTACGAGCTGTCCTGGTCGCTGGGGATCAAGGCCAACGCGCTCTACCGCGACGGCTCGAAGCTGTCGCAACCGCTGGCCGCGGCCCTGGTCGAGGAGGATGACGAGGCGGCGGAGCTGCTGGAAAGCGGCACGCCCACCCAGAAGGCGCAGGTCCTGGCCGAGAAGATCATCGAGAAGGTGATCGTCAAGGAAATCGTCAAGTCGCACCGCGAGAAGATGCCCCACCGCCGCAAGGGCTATACCCAGAAGGCGATCGTGGGCGGCCACAAGGTCTATCTGCGCACCGGCGAATACGAGGACGGCACCCTGGGCGAGATCTTCATCGACATGCACAAGGAAGGGGCCGGCTTCCGCGCGATGATGAACAACTTCGCCATCGCGGTGTCCGTCGGCCTGCAATACGGCGTGCCGCTGGAAGAGTTCGTCGACGCCTTCACCTTCACCAAGTTCGAACCGGCGGGCATGGTGCAGGGCAACGACTCGATCAAGAACGCGACCTCGATCCTCGACTACGTGTTCCGCGAACTGGCGGTGTCCTACCTCGACCGCACCGATCTCGCCCATGTCAAACCCGAAGGCGCCACCTTCGACGACCTGGGCCGGGGGGTTGAGGAAGGCGTCGCAAACGTCTCGGAACTCAGCGAAAACGCCGCGTCCAAGTCGCTGGAAGTGCTCAAGCAGATCAGCTCGACCGGCTATCTGCGCAAGCGGCTTCCGCAGGAACTGGTGGTGTTCCAGGGCGGCCAGACCCTGGGGGCCACCGCGCTGAAAGGGGCCGTCGACGCCTCGGCCGCGCTCCAGACGCTGGTGCC
>SBFT01000082.1 GCA_006227805.1 Paracoccaceae bacterium | reverse complement strand
ACTCAGAGACCGGCATAAACCGCCCGTTCATAGGCATCGTAGGTCTGCAGGAAGCGCGGTTCGACGAAGGGCAGGGATTGGGTCATGATCACGGCGCAGACGTCGCTGGCCGGGTCGATCCAGTAATGCGTGTTGCACACGCCCGCCCAGCTGAGCGCGCCGGCGCGGCGCTTGCCCGGGATGTCGGCTTCGGTGCGCACGAAGGCAAAGCTGTGGGTGGTGCCCTCGGGAAGTTCGACATCGGCGGTGATCGGCGGGACCACGGTGACCATCTTGCGGAAGGTCAGCCCCTGCATCTGGTCGGCGCACATCTGCGTGCAGGCCTCCTCAGACAGGATGCGGGCGCCGTCCAGTTGTCCCTTGTGCAGCACCATCCGCAGGAAGCGCATGTAGTCAGGCGCGGTCGAGTAGAGCGCGTGACCCATGCCATAGACCTCGGGGTGCGGCGGCGGGGCCAGATCGAAGGGCGCGAAGGTGCCATCCTCGCCCCGGATCGAAACCGCCGCCAGGCGATCCGCCAGGGCATCGGGTTCGAAGGCGGTGTCCTTCATGCCCAGGGGGTCGAAGATGTTCTCGCGGCAGAAGGCGTCGATGCGCTGGCCGGAAACCTCCTCGACCATGCGGCCCAGCCAGTCGATCCCGGGCCCATAGCCCCAGCGGGTGCCGGGATCGGTCGTCAGCGGATACATCAGCGCGGATTTCAGACCGGACAGGACGGTCGGGTGGCCCGTCGCCTCCATGTATTTGGGCACGTCCGCGTTCCAGAATTCGTATTCCATCCCGCTGGTATGGGTGGCCAGGTGCCGCGCGGTGGCGACCGTCTTCGGCTTGCGCAGGCGGGGCTTGTCGCCGTCCCAGCCGTCCACCACCCGAATGTCGTTCCATTCGGGCAGGACATCGGCCACGGGCGTGTCCATGCGCATCTTCCCGCGGTCGATCAGGATCATCGCGGCCAGCGACCCGATGGCCTTGGTCATGGAAAAGATGCGGAACGCGGTCTCCTCGCCCGCCTTGCGGCCCGCGCTTTCGCCGGCGGCACCCGACCAGGTGATGCCCTTCGCATTGCCCGTCATCGCCACCGCGAAGGGCACGTCCTGCGCCGCCACCGCCCTGTCCAGAACGTCCTGCATCCTCGCCATCGGTGATCCTCCCAAACCAACCGTCCTCCGCGCGAAAGCCTACGGGCGGGCGGGGCGATCTGTCCAACGGCAAATGCTGATGTCTTGCATTCGGCAGGTGCTGCGGCTAGCAGGGCAGGGCCTGAAATCCGGGCCGAAATCCTGGGGTCTGTCATGGACGATCTGAAAGCGAAGTATCTGGGCCTGATTGCCGCCGCCTCGGACGAGGCCGCGCTCGAGGACCTGCGCGTGCAGGCCATCGGCAAGAAGGGCGAGATCAGCCTGATGATGCGCGAACTGGGCCGGATGTCGCCCGAGGAGCGCCAGATGGCGGGTCCCGCGCTGAACGCGCTGAAGGACGAGATCACCTCGGCGCTGGCCGCCAAGAAGGCGGCGCTGGCGGATGCGGCGCTGGACGAACGCCTGCGCGGCGAATGGCTGGACGTGACCCTGCCCGCGCGCAACCGCCGCCAGGGCACGATCCACCCGATCAGCCAGGTGACCGAGGAAGTCACCGCGATCTTCGCCGAGATGGGCTTTTCGGTCGCCGAAGGGCCGCGCATCGACAGCGACTGGTACAATTTCGACGCGCTGAACATCCCCGGCCACCACCCCGCGCGGGCCGAGATGGACACGTTCTACATGGCGCGCGCGGCGGGCGACGACCGCGCGCCCAACGTGCTGCGCACCCATACCAGCCCCGTCCAGATCCGCGCGATGGAGAAGATGGGCGCACCCCTGCGCGTCATCTGCCCGGGCGGCGTCTACCGCGCCGATTACGACCAGACCCACACGCCGATGTTCCACCAGGTCGAGGGCCTGGCGCTGGACCGCGACATCTCGATGGCGAACCTGAAATGGGTGCTGGAAGAATTCGTGAAGGCCTATTTCGAGGTCGACCATGTCGACCTGCGCTTCCGCGCCTCGCATTTCCCCTTCACCGAGCCGTCGGCCGAGGTCGACATCCGCTGTTCCTGGGAAGGCGGCACGCTGAAGGTGGGCGAGGGCGACGACTGGCTGGAAATCCTCGGGAGCGGCATGGTGCACCCCAAGGTGATCGCGGCGGGCGGCATCGACCCCGAGGTCTACCAGGGTTTCGCCTTCGGCATGGGGATCGACCGGATCGCGATGCTGAAATACGGCATCCCCGACCTGCGCGCCTTCTTCGATTCGGACCTGCGCTGGCTGCGGCATTACGGGTTCGCCGCACTCGACATGCCGAACCTGCATGGCGGGCTGTCACGCTGATCTTGGCAGGCGGCGCATTGGCGGTCTAACATCGCGCCAGCGCGCGTCCCGCGCGCGGAGGGTCCCCGATGAACGTCGCCACGCCGCCCAAGTCCCCGCTGCTGGATCACTGCCCCGAAAGCCTGCCCGCGCACGCCTATTACGATCCCGACTGGTATGCCCGCGAACAGGCCCTGATCTGGGCGCGCGAATGGGTCTGCATAGGCCGTCACGACCGGCAGGCCCCCGGCACGCTCAGCCCGCTGACGATCGGCGGCCAGCCCGTGATGATCGCGCGCGCGCCGGACGGGGCCTATTCGGCCTTCCTCAACACCTGCCGCCACCGGGGCGCGGCGCTCTGCCAGCATGAGGGCCAGGCCTGGAATGGCCGGCTGATCACCTGTCCCTATCACGCGTGGGCCTATGACGCGGGCGGGCGGCTGATCTCGGTCGGCCATGCGACGCCGACCGAGGATTTCGACAAGTCGCGACACGGTCTCTTCCCGGTGCATCTCAGGCTGTTCCAGGGCGCGGTCTATGTCTGCCTTGCGGACACGCCGCCCGCCTTCGCCCCCGACCCGGGGCCCGACACCTTGAAGAACTGGCGGATGGAGGACCTGGTCACCGGCCATGTGAAGGAGGTGGACCTGGCCTGCAACTGGAAGATCTTCTGGGAAAACTACAACGAATGCCTGCACTGCCCCACGGTGCATCCCCAGCTGATCGACGTGGTGCCGATCTATGCGAAAGGCATCATGTCGCCCGAGGAAGCCTCGGGCTGGTCGCCGGAGAACGCCCGGCCCGCCCCCCTGAAGGAAGGCGCGCGCACCTGGTCGGACACGGGCCAGCCCTGCGGTCCGGAATTTCCCCACCTGACGGAGGCCGAACGCGCGGCGGGCCACACCTTCCTCACGCATTACCCGTCGGTCTTCTGGGCGGCGCATGTGGATTACATCCGCATGATCCGTGTCATCCCCACAGGTCCCGAGACCACGCGGCTGCGGGCCGAGTGGCTGTTCCTGCCCGAGACGCTGGCACAGCCCGGTTTCGACATCGAGGCGGTCACGTCCTTCGCCGCCACCGTCCTGCGCGAGGATGGCGAAGCCTGCGAGATGAACCAGCGGGGCCTGCGCGCGGGTCGTTTCCGTGCCGGGCGGCTGATGCCGCAGGAATTCGACATCTTCCGCTTCCACGAATGGATCCGTGCGCGGATGGATGCCTGAATTCCGGGCGATCGCGCAGGACGGGCGCACAACCGCAAGGAAAGACGCGACAGGCCGCGCGCCATGCCCTAGACTGTCGGGAAAGGAGATCCCGCCTTGCCCCTGCTTCAGCTGACCTATGCCTCGCATCCCTTCGGTTTCGACGATCCGATGCTGGCGGGCATTCTTCTGGACGCGCGCCGCTGCAACGCGCGCGACGGGATCACCGGGGCGCTGATCGTGCGCGCGGATATCTACCTGCAATTGCTGGAAGGCCCCCCCGATATGGTCGAGGCCGCCTACCAGCGTATCCGCCGGGACGACCGGCATACCGACCTGCGCGCGGTGCGGCGCACCCGCGTCCGCCAGCGGCTCTTCCCGGAATGGGCGATGCGCGACGATCCCGCGCGGTCCTGGATCTGGACGCCCGAGCAGGTGGCCGATGGCGCGGTCGAGGCGTCCACCGCCGCCGAGGTGCTGGCGATCTTCCGGCGCCTGCGCATGACACTGCCGGTCTGAGATGATCCGCACGCGGGTGGCGGTGATCCTCCTCCTGGGGCTGATCGTGCTGGCCCATGTGGCGCTGTGGCGGTCCGACCGGATGGAGACGGGGATGAAGCTGACCCTGACCCTGATCAACGCGGTCGGCTGGGCGGTCGTGCTGATCCCGGCCTGGGCCGTGTCGAAATGGCTGAATGCGCACCGGCACAAGGACTGACCGGCCTTTTCACCCCCCGCGCCATCCGCTAAAGACGCGGACACCTGTGGATCACCTGCGCGGACGCACCCCATGAAATTCACGCTTTCCTGGCTGAAGGACCATCTCGACACCACCGCAACGGTGGAGGAGATCGCCGAGGCGCTGACCGATCTGGGCCTCGAGGTCGAAGAGGTCACGAACCCTGCCGCACGGCTGGCCGATTTCACCATCGGCAAGGTTCTCAGGGCCGAACCGCACCCCGATGCCGACCGCCTGCGCGTCTGCCAGGTCATGACCGATGCCGGAGAGACGCAGATCATCTGCGGCGCGCCCAACGCGCGCGAAGGCATCACCGTCGTCGTCGCCAGGCCGGGAACCTATGTCCCCGGCATCGACACGACCATCGGGGTCGGCAAGATCCGCGGCATCGAAAGCCACGGCATGATGTGTTCCGAGCGCGAGATGGAGCTGTCCGACGAACATGACGGGATCATCGAACTCCCGTCCGGCGAGGTGGGCGAGCGCTTCATCGACTGGCTGGCGGACAACGATCCCGCCAAGGTCGATCCCGTCATCGAGATCGCGATCACGCCGAACCGCCCGGATGCGCTGGGCGTGCGCGGCGTGGCGCGCG
The DNA here is from genome assembly GCA_006227805.1 of Paracoccaceae bacterium. Lineage (GTDB taxonomy): Bacteria > Pseudomonadota > Alphaproteobacteria > Rhodobacterales > Rhodobacteraceae > JAGYKE01. The sequence continues at coordinate 1,451 of SBFT01000082.1, read as the reverse complement.
ACCTGGCCGCGCGCGGCCTCGGCCGCCTCAAGCCGCAACCCGAGGCGCATGTCCCCGGGGCCTTCGCCTGTCCCATCGGCGTCTCGATCGACGCCGATACGCTGGATGGCTGTCCGCTGTTCACCGGCCGCCTGATCCGCGGCGTGAAGAACGGACCAAGCCCGCAATGGCTGCAGGACCAGCTGCGCGCGATCGGGCTGCGTCCGATCTCGGCGCTGGTCGATATCACCAACTTCTTCACCTATGACCAGAACCGCCCGCTGCACGTCTTCGACGCCGACAAGGTCAGGGGCAACCTGCGCGTCCATCGCGCGCGCGGGGGCGAGGAACTGGTCGCGCTCGATGACAGGACCTACAGTTTCCCGCCGGGTGTCATGGTGATCTCGGACGACGAAGGCCCGGAAAGCATCGCGGGCATCATGGGCGGCGATCCCACCGGCGTGACCGACGAGACGGTGAACGTCTTTCTGGAAAGCGCCTATTGGGACAATGTCCAGATCGCGCTGGCAGGCCGGGCGCTGAAGATCAACTCGGACGCGCGCTACCGGTTCGAGCGGGGCGTGGACCCCGAATACACGCTGCCGGGACTGGAAGCCGCGACGCAGATGATCCTCGATCTCTGCGGCGGCGAGGCCTCCTCGGTGGTGATCGCGGGCGCGGTCCCCGACCATGCGCGCGCCTACCGGCTGGATTATGCGCGCGTGCAGTCGCTGGTGGGGATGGATATCCCCGAGGCGCAGCAGCGCCAGACCCTGACCGCGCTGGGCTTCCGCCTGGAAGGCAGCATGGCCCATGTGCCCAGCTGGCGCCCCGATGTCCTGGGCGAGGCGGACCTCGTCGAGGAAGTCGCGCGCATCGCCTCGCTGACGAAGCTGAAGGGCCGTCCCCTGCCGCGCCTGACGCCGGGCGTGCCCAAGCCCGTGATGACGCCCCGCCAGCGGCGCGAGGCGGCCGCGCGGCGCACCTGCGCGGCGCTGGGCTACAACGAATGCGTCAGCTATTCCTTCATCGACCAGGCCTCGGCGGCGTTGTTCGGCGGCGGCGACGATGCGACGAAGCTGGAAAACCCGATCTCCTCCGAGATGAGCCACATGCGCCCCGCGCTTCTGCCGGGCCTCCTGCAAGCGGCGGCGCGCAACCAGGCGCGCGGCTTCATGGACCTCGCGCTGTTCGAGGTCGGCCCCGCCTTCCACGGTGGCGAACCCGGCGAACAGCACAACCTGATCACCGGCCTTCTGGTCGGGCGCACCGCGCCGAAGGACGTGCATGGCCAATCGCGCGCGGTCGACGTCTTCGACGTCAAGGCCGATGCCGAGGCGGTGCTGGCCGCCATCGGCGCGCCCGCGAAGGTCCAGATCCTGCGCGGCGCCGCGCCCTGGTGGCACCCGGGCCGGCACGGCATGATCTGCCTGGGGCCCAAGAAGGTGCTGGGCGTCTTCGGCGAACTGCAC
>SBFT01000336.1 GCA_006227805.1 Paracoccaceae bacterium | reverse complement strand
CGGAGCCGCGCTCGCGGCCGCGATCATGTCCTTCCCGCTGATGGTGCGCGCCATGCGCCTCGCGATCGAGGCGGTGGACCCGAGGCTGGAAGACGCCGCCGCGACCCTTGGCGCCTCGCGCGCGCGGGTCTTCCTGACGGTCACGCTGCCCCTGATCGCGCCCGGCGTGCTGGCCGGCGCGATCCTGGCCTTCGCCAAGGCGATGGGCGAATTCGGCGCGACGATCACCTTCGTTTCGAACATCCCAGGCCAGACCCAGACCGTGCCCTCGGCCATCTATGCCTTCCTCCAGGTGCCAGGGGGCGAGGCCAGCGCGCTGCGCCTGGTCGCGGTGTCGGTCGTCCTGGCGGTGGGCGCGCTTCTGGCGTCCGAGGCGCTGGCCCGGCGGATGCGGGCGCGCAGCGGCCCCGGCGCGGGGATGATCTGATGCTGGGGGTGTCGCTGCGTCATGCGCTGGGAGAGTTCACGCTGGACGTGACCTTCGACGCGCCGCCCGGCGTCACTGTCCTCTTCGGGCGTTCGGGCTCGGGCAAGACCAGCGTGGTGAACGCGGTGGCGGGCCTGCTGCGCCCCGATGCCGGCCGCATCGCCTTCGGCGAGACCGTCCTGTTCGACCGGGTGCAGGGGATCGACGTGCCGGTGCACCGGCGGCGCATGGGCTATGTCTTCCAGGAATCGCGGCTCTTTCCGCACCTGTCCGTCGCCCGCAACCTGACCTACGGCGCCCGGCTGGCCCCGGCGGAGGCGACTGGGCCCGGGCTGGACGAGGTGGTGGCGCTTCTGGGGATCGAGGCGCTGCTGCACCGCCGGCCGCACGCCCTTTCAGGCGGCGAAAGGCAGCGCGTGGCGATCGGGCGGGCGCTGCTGTCGCGGCCCCGGATGCTGTTGATGGACGAACCGCTCGCCGCGCTCGACGCCGCGCGCAAGGAGGAGATCCTGCCCTTCCTCGAACGCCTGCGCGACCGGCTGGACCTGCCCATCCTCTATGTCAGTCATTCGGTCCCCGAGGTGGCGCGCCTGGCCACCACGCTGGTCGTGATGGAGGCGGGCCGCGTCGTCCGCGCGGGACCCGCCGCGCAGGTCCTGTCCGATCCCGGCATGGTGCGCCAGTTCGGCGTGCGCGAGGCGGGCGCGGTCCTGCCCGCGCGGGTCCTTGCCCATCACGCCGACGGGCTGAGCGAACTGGACATCTCGGGCGGGCGGCTTCTTGTCCCGCGCATGCAGGCCGCGCCCGGCAGCACGACGCGGGTGCGCGTTCTGGCCCAGGACGTGATCCTGTCGCGCGTCGCCCCGCAGGGACTGTCGGCGCTGAACGTGCTCGAGACGCGCGTCACCGGCCTGCGCGAAGGCTCGGGGCCCGGCGTCATCGTCCAGCTGGCCTGCGGACAGGACCTTCTGCTGGCGCGGATCACGCGGCGGTCGGCCGATGCGCTGGGCCTGCAACCCGGCGACACGGCCTATGCCATCGTCAAGACCGTCTCGATCGCGCGCGCCGATATCGGCGCGGGATAGGCCGGTCCGGGGCGCGCCTCAGCGCATACCCAGCGCTTCCTTGTAGAGTTCGAGGATCGCCTCTTCCTCGGCGATCTCGTCGCGGTCGCGCTTGCGCAGCGCGATCACCTTGCGCATCACCTTGGTGTCATAGCCGCGCGCCTTGGCCTCGGCCATGACCTCTTTCTGCTGGTCCGCGATGTCCTTCTTCTCGGCCTCCAGACGCTCGATCCGCTCGATGAACTGGCGCAGCTCGTCTGCGGTCACGCGATAGGTGGCGTCGGTCACGGTGTCGTTGGACATGTCGGTCATCTGCGGATCTCCGGTTCGGGGGCTGCGGCCTGAAGCCCCCTGCTAGCGTCCGGGCGGGCGGCCCGCAAGACGCCTTCCACCCGCCCTGCGTCGCTTTCGCCGCTTGATCGGGTGTCAGCCGGGGTTTACGGCTGGAGCTGCTTTGGTTCGGCGGGGCGACTCGCCGTGAAAAGGGAACGTGGTGCGGGGGCAACCCCAACTCCACGACTGCCCCCGCAACTGTAGGCGGCGAGCGAGGTCGGCATATGCCACTGGGGCGACAGCCCCGGGAAGGTCCGGCCAAGCGACGACCCGCAAGTCAGGAGACCTGCCAGGGCGTTCACCTTCGACCGGTGCGGGGCGCGCCGGGCCGGGCGGCGTTTCTCCGCAATGGTGGCAACCACACCGTCTGCGGAAGGGCGCGTCCTTTCCAATGGCCTCGCAAGACCTGTCGGGAAAGGACCTGGACACATGAAACACATACTTGGAACGGCATCGGCGGCGGCGCTGATCCTGGGCGGCGGCGCGGCGGGCGCGCAGGGCTTCGACCTGGGCGAGATCGTCATCTTCGCCAACCAGACCGAAACCGAAGCCTTCCGCGTGGGCGTCACCGTCGAGACGCTGGACGCGGACGACATCGAGAGCGGCCCGGCCAGCGGGGTCGCGGAAACGCTGGACCGCCTGCCCGGCATTTCCGTCAACGCCAATGGCGGCCCGGGCAAGTCGGCCTCGCTCTTCGTGCGCGGCCTGCCCGACCGCTATACCGCCGTGCGGCTCAACGGGATCGACATCACCGATCCCTCGAGCGTGCAGACGCAATACAACTGGGGCGGCCTGTCGGGTGCGGGCCTCGACCGGATCGAGGTCCTGAAGGGATCGCAATCGGCGCTCTATGGCTCGGAGGCCATCGCGGGCGTGATCAACATGACCACCTTCCGCCCCACGGAAAACGGCATGAGCTACCGTTTCGGCGTCGAGATCGGCAGCTTCGACACCCTGCGCACCGATGTGTCGGTCGGATACAGATCGGACACCGCGATGCTGGCCCTGACGCTCAGCCAGGTGGACACCGACGCCTTCTCGGCCGCCGACGAAAACCAGGGCAACACCGAAACCGATCCCTTCAAGGGACGGCTCGCCCTGCTGTCGGGCCGTTTCGCGGTCAGCGATATCGTCACGCTGGGCTTCGACGCGATCTATGAGGAGCAGGAAACCAACATCGATGCCGGGGGCGGCGTGGGCGGCGATGCGGACCGCCCCTTCTTCACCGACCGCAAGGGCGCGCGCGTCTACGCCGAGATCGAGACCGGAACCGTCTCGCACGAGATCGGTCTCAGCCGGTTCGAGACGACGCGTCAGGATCCCCTGACCCCGTTCGGCAGCCCGCGCTTTGACAGCAGCCGGACCGAAGCCGACTGGATCGCGACGACGACAGCCCCGCTGGGTCCGCTGGCCTTCGGCCTGGCCTGGACCGAGGAAGAGGCGACCTTTTCCAACGGCACCTTCGCCTATCGCACCGCCTCGGCCTTCGCCGAATACCAGATGGCGCTGGGCGAGGACGTCGATCTGACGCTGTCGGGGCGCTATGACGACAACTCGCGTTTCGGAGGCGCCCTGACCGGCCGGGCGGCGCTGGCCTGGCGGCCGGCCGAAGGCACGGTCGTGCGCGCCTCTCTCGGCACGGGGTTCCGCGCGCCGTCCCTGAACGAACTCTTCGGACCGTTCAATACGCTGGTGCCGAACCCGGCCCTCGAACCCGAGGAAAGCCGGAGCGCCGAACTCGGGATCGAGCACAGGTATTCCGGCGGCGCCTTCGTCAAGGCGACGGTCTTCTACACCGAGATCGACAACCTGATCGGCTTCGTCTCGGGGCCGCCGCCCCTGTTCCTCGGCGGCTATACCCAGACCCCCGGCACCAGCACGGCGAAAGGCCTCGAATTGTCGGGCGAGCTGCCTCTGGGCCAGGGGTTCAGCCTGATCGGCGCCTATACCCTGACCGACAGCAGGCTGGCGACCGGCGAGCGCCAGCCCCGCGTGCCGCGTCACGATCTGCTCCTCGGGATCGCGGCGGAGATGGGCAATGGCTGGGCGGGCCAGGTCCTGGTCAACCATGTCGCCGACCGGATCGACGGTTTCCCGGCCGCCCCGGTGCCCGACTACACCGTCGCGACCCTGCAGATCAGCTATGACGTGACCGAGGCCGCCACCGCCTACCTGCGCATCGAGAACCTCTTCGACGAGGAATACCAGACGGCGGCGGGCTTCGGCACGTCCGACCGCGCGGTCTATTTCGGCATCCGTGCGAACTTCTAGGTTCATATCCCTTCTCGCCGCGCTGGCGCTTGCCGGCGCGGCGGCAGCCGGGACGCCGCAGCGCGTCGTCTCGGTCAACCTGTGCACCGATCAGCTGGCCCTGATGCTTGCGGCACCCGGGCAACTGATCTCGGTCTCGCGCCTGGCCCATGACGCGGACAGCTCCGCCCTGGTCGATCAGGCGCGCGCCCTGCCGACCAACGGATCGCGCGCCGAGGAAGTCTATCTGCTGGCCCCCGACCTGGTGCTGGCGGGCACCTTCACCGACCCCGCGACGGTGGCGATGCTGCGCGATCTGGGCATCCGGGTCGAACTCTTCGAACCCGCCCGGTCGCTGGCGGATGTGCCGGCGAACCTTGACCGCATGGGCCGCCTCTTGGGGCGCGGGGCGCAGGCGGCGGAGATGATCGCGGCCTTTGAACGCGATCTCGCGGCGCTGACCGTCGATCTGGAGCCGCGCCCGCGCGCCGCGCTCTATTACGTCAACAGCTACACCGCAGGCGACCGGTCGCTGGCGGGCGACATCCTGCGCGTGGCGGGCTTCGACAACGTCGCGGCCGAGACCGGCCTCGACTGGGGCGGCGTGCTGCCGCTGGAACAACTGGTGATGCTGGCCCCCGACGTGATCATCGAGGGCCGCGACTATCCCGGACAGGCCCGGGCCGAGGACAATCTGACCCACCCCGCCCTTGCCGCGCTGACGCATACGCGCAAGGCGGGCAGCCTGACGGACCGCGACTGGATCTGCGGCACCCCGCAGGTGCTGCACGCGATCGGGGCCATGCGCGATCTGCGCCTGTCGCTGGAGCCCGCGCGATGAAGCTGGCCGCGATCCTTTCGGCCCTGCTTGCCGCCCTGTTCCTGGGCTCGCTCCTGACCGGCTGGGCTGCGGCGACGCCGGCCGCCGCCCTGCGGGCGCTGATCGCCGATGACGGCACGCCCCTGTCGGTCGTGATGCAGGACATCCGCCTGCCCCGCGCGATCCTTGCGGCGATGGTGGGGGCGTCGCTGGGCCTCGCCGGGGCGGCGCTGCAAGGCTATCTGCGCAATCCGCTGGCCGAACCCGGCCTGATCGGCGTGTCCGGGTCCGCCGCCCTGGGTGCTGTCATCGCGATCCAGACCGGCCTCAGCCTGGCCTTTCCGCTGGCCCTGCCGCTGGCGGCGCTGGCGGGCGCGGTGGCCGCCGTCCTGCTGATCCTGATGCTGGCCGGGCCGCGCGGCGGGTCGATCACGCTGATCCTCGCGGGCATCGCGATCTCGGCGCTGGCGGGGGCACTGACCTCGCTGGTGCTGAACCTCTCGCCCAATCCCTTCGCCGCCGCCGACATCGTCTTCTGGATGATGGGATCGCTGGCCGACCGGTCCTTCCTGCATGTCTGGCTGGCCCTGCCGTTCATGGCGTTCGGCTGGGTGCTGCTGGCCGCGACGGGACGGGGCCTCGACGCGCTGACGCTGGGCGAGGATGCGGCCCGCGCGATGGGGATCGACCTGTCGCGCCTGCGTCTGATGCTGGTCCTCGGCACCGCCAGCGCCGTGGGCGCCGCCACGGCGGTTGCGGGCGCCATCGGCTTTGTCGGCCTGGTCGTGCCGCATCTGCTGCGCCCTTTCGTGGGCGCGCGGCCCTCGCGCCTGCTCTGGGCCTCGGCACTGGGAGGCGCCGCGATGGTGCTGGCCGCCGACATCGCCGTCCGCCAGGTCCTGCCCGAGCGCGACCTGAAGCTGGGCGTGCTGATGGCGCTGGTGGGGGCGCCGCTGTTCCTGCACCTGATCTACAAGACCCGGAGGGAGATGGCGTGACGCTTCTGACCCTCGAAGCCCTGACCGTGCGGCGCGGCGAATGCCCGGTGGTCGATCATGTCACCGCGACGATCGGGGAAGGCGAATGCGTCGGCCTGATCGGGCCGAACGGGGCGGGCAAGACGACGCTTCTGCGCGCGGCGCTGGGGCTGATGCCGCATCAGGGGCGCTCGTCCCTTGCGGCCCTGTCGCCGCTTGCGCGCGCGCGCCACGCGGCCTGGATGCCGCAATCGCGCGAGATCGCCTGGCCCGTCAGCGTGGAAACCCTGATCGCACTGGGCCGGATCCCGCACCTGCCGCGCGGCGCGCGGCTGCGCGACGCCGATCAGGCGGCGGTCGACGCCGCGATCGCGCGGATGGGCCTGGGCGGCCTGCGCGCCCGCACCGCGACCGAGTTGTCGGGCGGCGAACAGGCCCGCGTCCTGATCGCCCGCGCGCTGGCGCAGGAGACGCCGCTGCTGAT
>SBFT01000367.1 GCA_006227805.1 Paracoccaceae bacterium | reverse complement strand
GCTGGTGATCGGGTCGATGGGCCGGGTGATCGGCGGGGCGCAGGGCGGCCTGTCGCGGCGCTGGGCGGCGCGGCAACTGGCGAAGATGTTCCCCGATCTGGGCCCGGTGCGCTTCGAGGAGGCCTGGGACGGCGACATCGCGATGACGCCGGACCACCTGCCGCGCGTGCACCGGCTGGCGGACGGCGTCTATACCGCCATCGGCTATAACGGGCGCGGCATCACGACCGGCACGGTCTTCGGGCAGGCGATGGCGGACCTGCTGACGGGCATGGACGCGGCCGACCTGCCCCTTCCGGTCAGCACGCCGCAACCCGCGCGGGGGGCCGCCGCCATGTCGCGCTTCTACGCGCTGGCCTTCACCGCGACGCAGGTCTGGCGCAGCCTCTAGGCCCGGGCCCAGACCTGGGCTCGGTGCGGTCAGCCCAGGCGCTGCGGCAGCCAGAGCGCGATCTGCGGAAAGGCGATCAGCGCCGCCACCATGACCAGCATCGCGATCACGTAGGGCACCGCGCCCAGCATGACCTCGGACAGGGTGCCGTCGCGGCGCGCGCCCTGCACCACATAGAGGTTCAGCCCCACCGGCGGCGTGATCAGCGCCATCTCGATCAGCACGATCATCAGGATGCCGAACCAGATCGGATCATGGCCGAGGCCCACGACCAGCGGCACGATGATCGGGATCGTGACCACCATCAGCGACAGCGTCTCGATGAAGAAGCCCAGCACGATGTAGATCAGCACCACGGCCAGGATCATCGCCAGCGGCGACAGGCCCAGACCGGTCAGGAAATCCTGGAGTTCCCGACCCATCCCGGCCGAGGCCAGCGTGAAGTTCAGGAAGGACGCGCCGATGACCACCAGCATGATCATCGAGGTGATCTTAACCGTGCCCAGGATCGCCTCGCGGAACATCGACAGGCTGACCGTGCCGAAGATCATCGCGATGACGATGGCGCCCGCGACGCCCACGGCGGCGGCCTCGGTCGGCGTGGCCCAGCCCTTGTAGATCGTGCCGATGATCACGGTGAACAGAAGGATGATCGGGATCAGCTGCACCAGCGCCCGCAGCATCTGGGACAGCGGAAAGACGCGCCGCTCGCCCCCGAGCGCAGGGCGGATGGTGCAGAAGATCACGGTGATGACGACGAAGCCCAGCGCCAGCGCGATGCCGGGGACGAGGCCCGCGAGGAACAGCTGCGGGATCGAGGTCTGCGTGAGGAAGCCATAGACGATCAGGTTGATCGAGGGCGGGATCATGATGCCCAGCGTGCCGCCCGCCGCGATCGCGCCGGAAAAGAGCTTGGGGTCATAGCCCAGCTTCTCGGCCTGGGGCATGGCGACGGTGGCGACGGTGGCGGCGGTGGCGACCGAGGACCCGGACGTGGCCGAGAACATGGTGGCGGTGGCGATGTTGGCATGGACCAGCCCGCCCGGCAGCCAGCTGACCCAGCGGTCGAGCGCGGCGTAGGTCCGCGCGGCCAGGCCCGAGCGTACCAGGATCTCGCCCAGAAGGACGAAGAAGGGAATGGCGATCAGGGTGGCATTGTCGGATGTCGACCAGACCAGATTGCCGAGCCCCCGGATCAGCGGAAAGGGGCTGAAGAAGGCGTCGATGCCGAAGCCCAGCAGGAATAGCACGATCCCGACCGGGATCGACAGCGCCAGAAGGGCCAGAAGCCCGATTGCGGTATAGGCGATCATTTCGGGGCCCCGGTCGCCTCGGCGGTCGCGCTTTCCACCTCGCCGAAGGCGCCGATCGTGGCCTCTGCGCGGCCGAACCCGCCCTTCAGGACCATCATCGCGGCGACGACCAGCGTGGCCCAGGACATCAGCGCGAACCAGACCCAGCCCGCGAACCACGGGAGCTGCACCAGCGCCAGCGGCGTCTCCAGCGGCGTGTTCGCGGTCGATCCGTTGGCGAGCGAGCGCGCGACCACGGGCCAGGCCTTCCAGGCGACCAGGGTGACGGTGCCCGCCAGGACCGCCAGCGAGAGAAGGTCCATCAGGACGCGGCTCCTCTGCGCCAGTTTCGCGCGCAACAGGTCGATGCGCACATGGCCCAGTTCGAGAAGCGTATAGGCCATGCCCCAGGACGTCGCGATCGCCATGACATAGCCGCTGATTTCATCCGTGCCGCCGAGCGACGCCCCCAGGCGGCGCAGCACGATGTCGACGATCACAAGCGCCGCGCAGGCGAAGAGGACGACCCCGATGAGGATGGCGATGGCGGTGTTGAGCCGCCGCAGGCTTGCGAGAAACCTCTCTTCCATCGGGATCGTCCTTCCGTCGCGCTGGCTCAGTTGGTGGCGATGCTCACGCCGACGGTGGCGCCCACGCTGTCGTTCCAGCGCTTGGCCCAGTCGGCACCGGCACGCCCGGCCCAGTCGGGCAGGACCTCGCCCACCAGCACCTCGCGGGCGCGGGCGAAATCGGCGTCCGACACCTCGACCAGGGTCATGCTGCGCGCCTCGCCCGCGGGGCAGTCGCCGTTGCCGGTCAGACAGGCGATGTCATTGACCAGCGCGTTCTGTGCGGCGGCCCAGGCAGGGGCCTCGAATTCGGTCGCGACCTGTTCGGCGATCAGCGCCTGCGTCTCGGCGTCGAGGCTGTTCCACTTGTCGAGGTTGATCGCGGTCACCACGCTGTCCCAGCCGCCCAGCGGGATCGGCAGAAGATGGGTCGAGACTTCCCACCAGCCCGCGGAATAGCCCGAACCGGCGCCGGTCACGGCGCAGTCGACCACGCCTTTCTGAAGCGCGCCCGGCACTTCGGCGAAGCTGACGTTCACGCCTTCGGCGCCCAGCGCTTCGAGGAACTTGGCGGTCATCCGGCCCGAGGCGCGGACCTTCTTGCCCGCGAGGTCACCGAGGCCGCCGATCTCGGCATTGCAGAAGACGATCTGCGGCGGATAGGGCGCGATGGCCAGGACATGGGAATTGAAGCGCGCGTTGTAGATGTCCTCGACCATCGGGCGGGCGGCATCGACCATCGCGCGGGCCTCGTCGGCGGTCAGCGCCAGGAGCGGCACGTCGAGGCCTTCCAGTTCCGGCGCGTCCGCCACGGCGTAGTCGGCGACCGTCATCGCCACGTCGTAGACGCCGTCGCCCAGCAGGCGGAACACGTCGCCCACCCCGAGGTTCATCTGGTTGTGCGTGGTCAGCGCCACGTTGATCTTGCCGCCCGAGGCGGCGGGCAGCGTCTCGCCCCAGAAGGGGGCCTCGAATTCCTTGTGAAGGGGAAGGCCCGACCAGCTGCCGACGACCGAGAGGTCCTGCGCCGCGGCAGGCAAGGCGAAGGCGGCGGCAAGGGCGAGTGAGGATAGCGAGGTCTTCATGTCTTGGGTTCTCCTGTTGGATCGGATTTGCGGTCAGGGGGTGAAGATCGGGATTTCGGCGTCCTCGGCGATGTCGGTGATCAGCATGTGGCCGGGCTTGTGCGTGATGCAGAGCGGCAGGCGCGCGGCTTCCAGTGCGATCTGGGGGGTCACGCCGCAGGCCCAGAAGACGGGCACCTCGTCGGGGCCGACGGGCGCGGCATGGCCCCAGTCGGGACGCGCGATGTCGGCGATGCCGATCGCGGCGGGATCGCCCACGTGGACCGGCGCGCCATGGGCCAGCGGATAGCGGCGCGAGATATCGATCGCCTCGTCCACGCGGGCCTTCGGGATCGGGCGCATCGACACGGCCATCTTGCCCCGGAAGGGGCCGGCGGGAACGGTCTCGATGCTCGAGCGGAACATCGGGACCGTGCGGTCATGCTCGACGTTCCAGACGGGGATGCCCGCGCGGCCCAACGCATGTTCGAAGGTGAAGGAACAACCCAGGGCGAAGACCACCAGGTCGTCGCGCCAGATGTCGGTGATGTCGGTCGTCTCGCCCGCCAGAAGGCCGTCGCGATAGATGTTGAAGGCGGGCACGTCGGTGCGGATGTCGATGTCGCGGCCCATCGTGCGCATGATCGGATCGCCGGTATCGGACACGCCGGTCAGCGGGCAGGGCTTGGGGTTGCGCTGGCAGAAGCGCATGAAGTCCAGCGCATGGGCTTCGGGCAGGATCGCGAGGTTCGCCTGCAGGTATCCCGCGCCCAGTCCGGCCGTATGCGCGCGATAGGCGCCCGAGCGGATCGCCGCGCGGACGCGGGCCAAGGGTTCGGACTTCAGGAGGTCATGGGTGACGGTCACGGCGGAATCCCCTTTGCGTCAGGGGATCACAGGCCGGGCTATAAGTGCAAATCGAAAGATGCGCTCGGTTCCGATAGCTATTTTCTATCGGCGTCGAAGGCCAAAGCCGCTTCGAGCGCCAGGTGCGCGGCGGTTTCCAGCAAGTGGCTCTTCGGTTCCGCCAGGTAGGATGCGGTGAATTGCAGGGGCTGCGGCACCCAGCCGGGATCGAATTCGCGGATCGTGCCCTTGGTCACGAAGTCCGCCCCCAGCGCACGCGGCAGGACGGCGACGCCCAGGTCGGCCTCGACCAGGCGGAAGCAGGCCGAGAGCGATGACGAGGGAAACAGCGAGACATCCGGGCCCACCCGGTCGAGCAGCATCGCCTTCAACTCGCGGTGGGGCCTTGTGTTGCGGGAATAGGTCAGCACGGGGCGGCGCAGCAGCGTCTCGGGCGGGGTCGCGGGGTCGACCCGGGACGAGACGAACCAGGCCATCTCGAACCCGGGCAGGACCAGGTTGTCGACGGTGTATTCCGACACCGGGCCCAGAAGGATCGCCAGGTCGATCTCGTGCGCCAGAAGCCCCGCGCGCAGGGTGGTCGAGATGTCGACGTTGAATTCGATCTCGAGCCGGGGAAAGCGCGCATGGAGCCGCGCCACCAGGTCGGGCAGCCAGCATTGTGCGATGGTCTCGGACACGCCGAGGCGCAGGCGGCCCTCGACACCTGCCGGATCGACCACGTCGCGGTCGACCAGATCGGAGAGGTGTTCGAACTTCTCGGCGTGCGCCAGCAGCAACTCGCCCCGCTTGGTCAGGCGCATCCCCCCGCCCGAGCGGTCGAAGAGCGCGCAGCCGAGGCTGTCTTCCAGGTTCTTGATCCGCGCGGTGACGGCGGGCTGGGTCAGGTTCAGCGCGAGGCCCGCCCGCCGCACGCCGCCCTGCCGCACCACCGCCAGGAAGGTCGACAACTGGTCGATGTTCAGGCGGGCCATGGCGGTCAGCCGGCCTCGAAGCCTTCCAGCACGTTGACGGTGTTCACGCCGACTTCCTCGATCGCATAGCCGCCCTCCATGCAGAAGACCGTGGGCAGGCCCAGTTTCGCGATGCGACGGCCTGCGTCGAGGAAATCGGGGCTGTCGAGCCTGAAGAAGCTGATCGGGTCGCGCATGTAGGCGTCCACCCCCAGCGACACGACCAGGGCCTCGGCCCCGAAGGCGCGGATGCGCGCGATGGCGTCGTCCAGCGCCTGCGACCAGAGGTCATAGGCGGTGCCCGGCAGCATCGGATAATTAGCGTTGGCGCCTTCGCCCGCACCCTTGCCGGTCTCGTCCGCGAAGCCCAGGAAATAGGGGAAGGCGTCCTCGGGCGCGCCATGGAGCGAGGCGAAGAACACGTCGCCCCGATCATAGAAGATGTCCTGCGTGCCGTTGCCGTGGTGGAAATCGATGTCGAGGATCGCGACGCGCGCCGCGCCGCCCGCGCGCATCTGCTCGGCGGCAAGGGCCGCATTGTTCAGGAAGCAATAGCCGCCATACATGTCGGCGGTGGCGTGGTGTCCGGGCGGACGGCAGAGCGCGAAGGCGGCCCTGGCGCCGCTCAGCACATGGGCGGTCGCGGCCTGGGCGCTGGCGGCCGAGGACAGCGCCGCATCCCAGGTGCCGCCGGTGATCGCGGTCTCGGAGGCCAGCGCGTAATAGCCGACCTGGCCGTCAATGTTGCGGGGGGGCCGCGTGTCGTGCATCCGCCGCGCCGGGAAACAGGCGGCGATGATCTCGCCCGCGTAGCCGGCCTTCTTCCACTGGTCCCAGGCGGTTTCCAGGAAGGTCAGGTAGCCCGCGTCATACATCGCGGCGATGGCGGCGCGGTCGGGCGCGCCGGGCGCGTGGATGTCGGTGAGCCCGCGATCCTTCAGCCGGTGCAGGACGTATTCGGCGCGGCTGGGCCGCTCGAAAGGGGTGACGAACTGGCCGCCGTAAAGCTCGGCCTGGGGAAAGTGCCTGCGGTGATCTTCCGAGAAATAGACGCGCATTCGGGTCAGGTCCTGCCTTGGTCCTTCGGGGTGGGTGCTGCGTCACTGTTACCGGGAAAATCGGGTTTGTCTTTGGAAAACCGTCACCCGGGCCGCTTGCCCGGCACCCCGGACGGCGCCGGGACCGGACGCGGCCCGCCGCGTTAACCATCGGTGTCTATTCGAATT
>SBFT01000184.1 GCA_006227805.1 Paracoccaceae bacterium | reverse complement strand
CGATGCACGCAGACGACTTCGGCTTTGGTACCCAGATCCGTAAATCCCCCTATTTCGACGCCACTGTGCGGTGGGGCGCCAGGGGGTTCTCGGTCTACAACCACATGTATATCCCGCGCGACTTCGGCGACCCGGTCCAGAATTTCTGGAACCTCGTCAACGACGCGATCCTCTGCGACGTGGCGGTCGAGCGCCAGGTCGAGATCACAGGCCCGGATGCGGCGCGCTTCGTCCAGATGCTGACCCCGCGCGACCTGTCGAAGATGGCCGTGGGCCAGTGCAAATACATCCTGATCACCAATGCCGAGGGCGGCATCCTGAACGATCCGATCCTGCTGCGCCTGGGCCAGGACCACTTCTGGATCTCGCTGGCCGACAGCGACATCCTTCTGTGGGCGCAGGGGGTCGCGGTTCATTCGGGCCTCGACGTGACGATCCGCGAACCCGACGTGTCGCCCCTGCAGCTTCAGGGCCCGAAGTCGGGGCAGATCATGCAGGCGCTTTTCGGAGACGACATCCTGAGCCTGAAATACTACTGGCTGCGCGAGATGGACCTGGACGGAATTCCCCTTGTCGTGTCGCGCACCGGCTGGTCGAGCGAACTGGGTTATGAACTCTACCTGCGCGACGGCACGCAGGGCGACGCGCTTTGGGAGCGCATCATGGCCACGGGGCTGCAATTCGGCCTGAAGCCGGGCCATACCTCGTCCATCCGGCGCATCGAGGGCGGGATGCTGTCCTATCACGCCGATGCCGACATCGACACCAACCCCTACGAGTTGGGCCTCGACCGCCTGGTGAACCTGGACGGCGGTTTCGACTTCATCGGCAAGACCGCCCTGCGCCGCATCCGCGACGAGGGTGTCCGCCGCAGGCAGGTCGGGCTGATCATCGAGGCGGACCCCCTCAAGGGGCCCAACACGACCTTCTGGGCGATCACCCATGCGGGCCAGACCGTCGGCAAGGTCACCTCGGCCATCCATTCCCCGCGGCTCGGGCGCAACATCGCGCTGGCGATGGTGTCGGTGGAACATGCGCGGATCGGCACCGAGGTCGAGGTCGTGCTGCCGTCGGGCCCGGTCCGGGCGCGGGTGGCGGGGCGCCCGTTCTTCGATCCCGGCAAGTCGCTGGCGGCGGCCTGAGCGGGGGCCGGCCCCGCCTGGGCGGGGGGCGGCGTTCCGGTCAGGCGCGCCTCTCCTCGCCCGGGTCGGGTTCGGCGGCTTCGGCATCCAGCGCCTCGGCCAAGACCACGGCGGGCGCGCCGGGGGTGAAGACGGTTTCGGCGGTGGGCGGGGCCTCGTCTGCCGCGCGTTCGCGGCGCAATTCGCGGTAGGCGGTGTACATTCCGCTCGCGACGATCAGCACCATGCCGACGAAGGTGCCGAGGGGCGGCACTTCGCCCCAGAGCAGATAGCCCATGATCGCGGCCAGCGGCAGGTAGCTGTAGTCGAAGGGCGCGATCACGCTGGCGCTGGCGATCTGGTAGGCGCGCGAGACGAGCGTATAGGCCACCGTCCCGATCGTCCCCAGAAGCGCCAGCATGGCGATGCCGCGCGCGTCGGGCACGGGCCAGGTCATGCGCAGGTGGTGGAGGTCCGGCGTGAGCGTGATCACCTGCGTCACCAGAAGGCCCATCGGCACGATCAGGAGGCCCGAAAACGAGATCGTGTAGAGGCCGATGACCAGCGAGGTGTCCCGCTCGCCGATCTTGCGGACGATGATCTGGCTGACGGCATAGGTGAAGGCGCAGATCAGCGGCAGGATGGAAACCCAGCCGAAATCGCCCCCCGTGGGGTTCATCGCGATGACGACGCCCGCAAAGCCCACCAGCAGCGCCGATATGCGGTGAATGCCGATCTTCTCCTTGAGAAACAGCGCCGCCAGTGTCGCGGTCATCAGCGGTGCGGCGAAAAACAGCGTGGTGATCTGCGCCAGGCCCATGAACGGGAAGGCCGAGTAGAACATCGCGAAGCCCGCCCCGAACAGAAACGCGCGCAGCAGATACCAGGGCCAGAGCGGCGTGAAGACACGGTGCGGCGCCCCCAGCCACAGGACCAGCGGCAGCAGCGTCAGGAGCGCCACGACCGAGCGGACGAAGATCAGCATCCAGACCGGATAGGTGGCCAGCATCCCCTTCATCAGGAGGTCCTGGCCCACGAAAAGGACCATGCCCGCCATCACGCAGGCGATGCCCTGAAGGCTGCGGGACAGCGGCGCGGCGCCTGGATGTGTCGACATGCTCACGGGACGCAGGGTGCCCGATTGACCGGACACATCCCGCCAGACAGCGACCGGAATGTCGGTTTCGGCCGAAACCGGGCGCCCATGGCCCGCCCCGCGGGTAGGGACCGGGCAGGACCCGGGGCGCCGGCGGTCCCCGGCCTGGGCGCCCTTTACATTGCCTTTACTGCATGTTCGGATCGCCCCGTCGCCGCCCGCGAAAGCTTTGTCCGCCACCCCAGCAAGCAGGGTTCACCATGCGCGCCGCAATTGTCCGGGACTTCCACGAGGACCTGTCGATCGAGACCGTGCCCGACCCCGACTGCCCCCGGAGCGGCGTCGTGCTGCGCGTGGAGGCCTGCGGCGTCTGCCGGTCGGATTATCACGGCTGGACGGGCGAGCATCCGCTGGTGTCGAACGGCTCGATCCTGGGGCACGAATATTGCGGAACGGTCGTCGAAGCCGGGGCCCGGGCGACATACCGGGTCGGCGACCGCCTGATCGCGCCCTTCATCCTGGCCTGCGGGACCTGTCCCGCCTGCCGGACCGGCGTGTCGAACACCTGCAAGGACCAGATCGTGCCGGGCTTCAGCGCGCCGGGGGCCTATGCGGAATACGTGGCCGTGCCCTTCGACCACAACCTGGTTCCCTTGCCCGAGAAGATGACGCCCGCGCTGGCGGCGGGGCTGGGGTGCCGGGTGACGACCGCGTGGCACGCGCTGACCGACCGGGCCGATCTGCGGGCGGGGGAATGGCTGGCGGTGCATGGCACGGGCGGCATTGGCCTGGCCACCCTGCTTCTGGGCAAGATGCTGGGCGCGCGGGTGGTCGTCGTCGACGTGGTGCAGGAGAAGCTGGACCATGCGAGGACGCTGGGCGCGGATGCCGTGGTGAACGCCACAAGCTCGGATGTCGCGCGCGAGATCGTCGAGATCACCGGCGGCGGCGCGCATGTGTCGGTCGAGGCGCTGGGGATCGAGGCCACGACGAACGCCTCGGTCGAGTGTCTGGGGCTGCTGGGCCGGCATGTGCAGATCGGAATGCCCGCAGGTCCCACCGGGATGATGCAGGTGAACATGCGCGCGATCTACTCGAAACAGCTGTCCTTTTTCGGAACCCGGGGAATGCCCGCCTGGAAATACCCCACGCTTCTGGGCCTGATCGAGCGCGGCGCGGTCGATCTGAGCCCGATGGTCGCCCGCGAAATCCCCCTGTCGCGCGCCAGCGCCGAGTTGCGGGCGATGGGCGGCCCCACCCCGCCCGGAACGGCGGTGATCACGGACCTGCTGGGCTGAGCGACGCGGCGCCGCGACCGCGCTCAGATCGGCGGGGCGGCGCGTTCGGTCACCAATCGCCGGGCAGTGACCCTTTCGCGGTGGATCATGTAGAGCCCCGCGCCGATGATGATGGCGATGCCCGTCAGGGTCAGGGCGTTGGGGAAATCGCGGAAGATCAGGAACCCCAGCAGGGTCGCCACCGGCAATTCCAGGTATTGCAGCGGCGCCAGCGTGGCCGAGGGGGCCATGGACAGCGCATAGGTCATCATCATGTGGCTGAGCGCCGAGAAGAACCCGACGCCGAAAAGCCACAGCCAGGCGATGCCCTCGGGCCGGACCGGATCGAGCATCGGCGCACCCGACCCCTCGGCCAGGATGAGAAACGGCAGGCAGATGACGCCGGCGACGAGGCCCGTGTGGAATTGCAGCGTCACGGGATGCACCTGTCGCGACAGCCCGCGCGTCACGAGGATGTAGAAGGCAAAGCCCACCGCCGTTCCGATCGGGAACAGCGCCACGGCTCCGAAGGCCTCGAAGCTGGGCTGGATCACGAAAAGGACACCGACAAATCCGACAAGGGCCGCCGCGACACGGCGCGGGCCCACATCCTCGCCCAGGTAGAACTTGCCGACCAGCAGCACGATGAACGGGGCGACGAAGGCGATGGCCAGCGCGTCCGCCAGCGGCATCACGCTGATCGCGGCGATGAAGCAATAGGTCGAGACCAGGAGCAGCACCGCACGCGCCAGAAGCGCAGGCCACAGGCTGCGTCCCACCCGCGGCGACAGGCCCAGGATCCAGACGAAGGGGGCCATCAGCGCGCATTGCACGGCAAAGCGCGCGAAGGTGATCTGCCCGACCGGCACGGTATCGGAGGCGAGCTTGGCCGCGACATCCAGAAGGGGCGCGGTGACGCAGAAACCCAGCATCAGGGCGACACCGGCAAGGGTGCGGTCCGCGGCGGGAAGGGAGGGCGAGAGGTTGGTCATGGACGCACCTAAGTCCATCGCCGTCCCCCCGTCCATGGCGAATCCGGTGCGACGCGGGGCCCTGGCCCGCCGCCCCTGCGGTTTCGGCCTTCGCCCGCCGGTCCCCTCGGGCCGCGGCGGGCGCGACGGGTCTCAGTGCCCGCAGCAATTGCCCGGCAGGTGATGGGCGTGAACGCCGCTGTGGTTGCAGCAGCCGCCCTTCCACCATTCGGCCCCTGCCCCGTGGCAATACTTGTCGTCCGCCCCGGTCATCGCCATGAACATCGGGTGATAGTTGCGGCAGACTTCCAGCTCGGTCTTGACCCAGTGCAGCGGATCGCGGCCGTAGTGGTCCCAGTAATCGCCATCCATGTTCAGCCCCGGCACGGCGGGGTTCCAGCTTTCGTCGAGCCAGAGGTCCACGTCGCCATACTTGGCGCAGAGCTTGCGGATCGCGGGGTCATCCAGCGCGCCCAGGCGGCCGTTCTCGATCAGGGTCTCGTTGTCGCCCTCGCGCTCCATCGTGTAGGTCGGGAAGTAGAGGTGCAGGTGCCAGTGGCCCACCAGGTGCCCGGCCCGCGCGGCGCGGCGTTCTGCCATGGACGAGATGATCGTGCCGAAGCCCATGTGGATCACGCCCGAGCGCACGCGTTCGTAAAGGCAGTTGACGAACCCGCTGGGGAAATCCTTGCGCGGCCGGTGGACATGGGGGTTGGTGCCGATCGAGGCCTCCCACCAGTAGAGAAGTCCCTTGCCGGGGAATTCGGGATACTGGATGTGGTCGGTCTCGTCCTTCAGCTTGCGCAGCCGGTCGCCGAAATCGCCGCCTTCGTTGATCTGCACGATCTTCGAGTTCTCGACGATCAGCTGCGTCCAGTCGCAGGGCGCGATGTGGTTCGTGGTGCCCGCGATGACGCCATTGCCGTCTTCCTTGCCCGGCAGGAACATCCAGGGCCGCCCCGTCACGTGGCCGGGCAGGTAGGTCTTGCCGAAATGTTCGTTGGTGGTCCAGGTGGCCGAGGTCAGGCCGGGGTCGTAGAACTCGCGTTTGCTGTCCCAGTAGCCCGCGTGGTTGGTGAACTCGATGTCGGTGCCTTCGGGATCGACGATGCGGGCGCGTTTGGCCGTGCGCACGCGGTCCCAGGTCCAGCGGTCGATCGCGTTCAGCACCTCGATCGGCATGGCATGGGCGGGCGAGGCCAGGATTTCCGGCGTGATGAAAGGCATCCGCTGGATCTTGATGAAGCGTTCGGCCAGCACCGGGCCGCCATAGCCCATCAGGATCTTGTCGTAGTGCTGCTTCTTCTCCTCCTCTTCCCACCAGTCCATCCATTCGGCCAGTTCCTTGGTGCGGAAGAGGTAGTAGTCGACCTCGTCCGTGCCGATCCATTGCGGCACGGGGCCCCTGTCGATCTTCTTGATCTCGTATTTCACCCCGTATTTCTCGAGGATCTTCTGGCAGGCTTGGATCACCAGGTCGCTGTGCCAGTTGTCGACGCGCAGAAGCACGCGTTCGCCCGGTTTCAGATCCCAGCAGGCGTTGAGCCCGTGGTTGTAGGGGCGGCGCGCCACGTGTTCCAGATAGGGCAGCAACTGGTCGGGATGGGTCACCTCGACATAAGGCGGGCAGCGCGGCGGGCGCAGGGACTTCAAGGGCGGCGCCTCGAAACGGGGGGCGCCTTCGGGACGCGCGCGGACCATCTCGCGCCCCGGCGTATGCGCAAGGCTGTGGCTGGGGCGCTCGGCCGCCAGGCGGGTGAAATCCTCGGGCATGGTCTGTCTCCCTTCGTGTCGCGGCGCGCCGGGTCTCAGCCCGAGGCGAGCCCTGTCTGGATATCGGCCACCAGGAAGCGGGCCTGGCGTTCCTCGACTTCCTCGAAGCCGATGAAGGTCTTGAAGTCGGGCATCGTCAT
>SBFT01000153.1 GCA_006227805.1 Paracoccaceae bacterium | reverse complement strand
GCCGAAGCTCGAGCCGGTCAGGGACGCCGGCGGCGCCATCACCGACGTGACCATCTCGTACCCGTGCGACTTCACCGCCCAGATGCTGGAGTACTCATGCGGACAGCCCTGATCGTGCTGGCCGGCCTGCTGGTGCCGGCGACGCTGCTGGCGCAGCCCGGGATCACCCCGGAGGCGCGTGCCGCCGCCATCGACCTGATGCTGAAGGCCGAGGACGCGCGCGACGCCGACCTCGTGCGCCGGCATTACGACGCGACCGCCCTGCGCTTCATCGACGCCCTCTGCGCGGCCCTTCCCGGCGCCCCGCGCCCCGCAATCAGCTGGGGCTACAGCCTGGCCATCGGCACGCTGGTGGCCGCCGTCGCCAACAATGGCCGCCCCGAACGCCTGGGCGGCGCGGACCCCGCCAGGACCAGCCCGGAAGACGTGCTGGACTTCCTGGTCGCCTATGTCGAGGGCGGCATCCGCGCCCTCGTCCGATCCGAAGCCCCATCCGAAACCCGAACCGGAAACCGATAACCACGACCCCGGACGCAACCGGGCCCAGCATCACCAGGGAGGAGCCCCATGAAACTGAAACACCTGGCATTCGCCACCGCCTTGACCGCCATCCCCGCTTCGGCCATGGCCGAGAGCTTTTCCGCAACCATCGCGGCCGGCCACCCTCCGGTCTTCCGCTGGGTGAAGATGATCTCCGATGTCTTCGTGCCGACCGTCACCGCCGAGATGGAGAAGGCGGGCCACACCATCGCCTTCTCGGAACAATATGGCGGCGCCATCGCCAAGGTGGGCGAGGAACT
This sequence comes from Paracoccaceae bacterium, assembly GCA_006227805.1. Classification (GTDB taxonomy): domain Bacteria; phylum Pseudomonadota; class Alphaproteobacteria; order Rhodobacterales; family Rhodobacteraceae; genus JAGYKE01. The sequence continues at coordinate 5,603 of SBFT01000153.1, read as the reverse complement.
GGAAGCGGTCGAGGCGGGCCTGGCCGAGATCGGCACCTGCCAGGCGCTGTTCGACCCCGCCAAGCTGGCGGTGCAGAACGTCACCTATTACACGCCCTTCACCACCTCGGACATCGCGCTTGTCTCGACCATAATCGACGACATGCACGCCAACCTGCCCGCGATGACCCAGGCCTATGGCGAGAACGGCGTCGTCTATATCGGCGCGCCCATCGTGATCGACGACTACCTGCTGATGACGAATTTCCCCGTCACGTCGCTGGCCGATCTCGACGGCCGCAAGATCGCCGCCCCCGGCGCCGCCATCAACTGGCTGTCGGGCACCGGCGCGGTGGGCGTCTCGGGCAACCTGACGACCTATTACAACGAACTGAAGACCGGCGTTTACGACGGGGTGATCGTCTTCGCCTCGGCAGCGCTTCCGGGCAAGCTGTTCGAGGTGGCGCCCTATGTCACCAAGGCGGGCCTCGGCGCGCAATACGCAGGCTCGCTCTGCGCCAACGCCGCCTGGTGGGACGGCCTTCCCGACGACGCGAAGGCCGCGATCCTGGCGGGATCGGACGCGGCGGCCGCCTGGTATGTCGAACAGCTGGAAGCGGCGGTCGCGGGCGCGCTGAAGGCGATGGCCGAGGCCGGCGCCACGATCCAGGACGCCCCCGAGGGCATGCGCGAAGCCTGGGCCGCGGGCATGGACAACGCCGCGCGCACCTGGGCGGCCGATCTCGACGCCAAGGGCGCTCCGGCCTCCGAGGTGCTGTCGACCTACATGAACGCCATGCGCGGCGCGGGTGCCGTCCCCTTGCGCAACTGGGACACCGAGTGAGCCGGTGACCGGCGGCGACGACTCGCAGCGCGAGCCCCTCGCGCTGCGCCTTCTCGACAGCCTGACGCAAGGTCTGAACGTCGCGGGGTCCACCCTGATCCTGGCGCTGATGGTGCTGGTGGGCATCGACGTGGCGGGCCGCAATCTCTTCGGGGCGCCTGTCTCGGGCGTGCCGGAACTGGTGACGCTGTCGATCGTCGCCATCGTCTTCCTGCAGATCCCCGCCGCCCTGCGCGCCGACCGCATGACCCGGTCCGAGGCCCTGTCCGACGCCCTCGCCCGGCGCGCACCGCGGCTGGGCCGCGCGATGCTGACCCTGTTCGACCTGATCGCCATCGCGGTCACCTGGGTGATCGTCCAGACCACCTGGCCGATCTTCACCCGCGCCTGGGAACGGGCCGAGTTCATCGGCGCCGTGGGCGACTTCACCGCGCCGGTCTGGCCGGTCAAGCTGATCCTGGTGATCGGCGGGACGGTCCTGATCCTGCAATTCGCGGCGCGCATCTGGAGGCGGTACCGTTGAAGTCCGCCTGTCTCTTTCTGGTCCCAAATACGCAAATCCGCACCCCGCCTCGGGCGCCTCTCCGGGGGGTGACATGACCCCCTTCGACATCGGCCTCCTGTCGCTTCTGGCCATGGGCATCGCGGTCATGGCGGGCCTTTTCGTGCCGATCGCGCTCATGGTGACCTCCTTCGTCGGTGTCTGGGCGATCAAGGGCTCGCCCGACCTCGCCGCGAAACTCCTGGCGCTGGCGGCCAACGACGCGATCTCCAGCTATTTCTTCGGGGTCGTCCCCCTCTTCGTGCTCATGGGCTTCATCGTCTCCGAGGCCGGCTTCGGCCGCGACGCCTTCGACGTGGCGAACGCGATGTTCCGCCGCCTGAAGGGGGGCCTGGGCGTCAGCACCGTTGGCGCGAACGCGATCTTCGCGGCGATCACCGGGATTTCCATCGCCTCGGCCGCCGTCTTCACCAGGATCGCCGTGCCCCAGATGATCCGCCACGGCTACAACCCGCGCTTCGCGGTGGGCGTCGTCGCGGGATCGAGCGTGCTGGGCATGATGATCCCGCCCTCGCTTCTCTTGATCCTGTTCGGGATCCTGGCGGAGCAGAGCATCGGCGACCTCTTCATCGCCGGCATCGGCCCCGGGCTTCTGCTGGCCCTGTTCTTCTCGCTGGGGATCGTCGCCATGGCGATCTTCACGCCGCGCTTCGTGGGCAACCCGGAGGCGGCGGACGAGGGCGCGATCCCGCCGGGCGATCTGCCGGCCAAGGGCCTGCCGATCGCGGGCCTGATCGCGCTCGTGTTGGGCGGCATCTATACCGGCGTCTTCACCCCGGTCGAGGCGGGGGCCATGGGCGCCATCGGCGCGCTGGCCCTGGGCTTCGCGATGCGTCGGCTGACGCTGCGGTCTCTGTGGACCGTGCTGGTCGAGACCGGGATTGTCACGGCGACGGTCTGCTTCCTGATCATCGCCGCACAGATGTATTCGCGGATGCTGGCCCTCTCGGGGCTGCCCGCGGGCCTCGGCAGCCTGGCCACGGATGCCGAACTGGGCTACTGGGGCGTGATCCTGATCTACTGCGCCATCGTGATCGCGATGGGGATGATCCTCGATTCCTCCTCGATCATGCTGATCCTGGTGCCCCTGATGCTGCCGGTCGTCATCCCGATGGGTGTCGACCTGATCTGGTTCGGCATCATCACCGTCCTCGCGGTCGAGATCGGGCTTCTGACGCCGCCTTTCGGCATATCCGTCTACGTGATCAAGGCCACGCTGGACGACCCCTCGATCAGCCTCGGCGACATCTTCCGGGGGGCCGCCCCATTCGCCGGCATCATGCTGATCGTGCTTGGCCTTGTCCTCGCCTTTCCCGTCATCGCGACGGGCCTTGTTCCCTGACCGAAAAGGATTGCGCCCATGAGACGCCGTTTCGTCGACCTCTCCGTGCCCCTCGAGACCGGCATCGCCAGCGACCCGCCGCAGATGCTGCCGCAGATCGAATACCTCGATCACCGGCAGACCGCCGAACAGGTGATGATGTTCTTCCCCGGCCTCAAGCGCGAGGACCTTCCCGGCGGCGAAGGCTGGGCGATCGAGCGGCTGCAGATCGCCACCCATAACGGCACCCATGTCGACGCGCCCTGGCACTATCATTCGACCATGAACCGGGGCGAACGCGCCATCACCATAGACGAAGTGCCGCTGGAGTGGTGCTTCGGCCCTGGCGTCAGGCTCGACTTCCGCGACAAGGCCGATGGCCACGTGGTCAGCGCCGCCGAGATCGAGGCCGAACTGGCGCGCATCGGACATGATCTGCGCCCTCTCGACATCGTGCTGGTGAACACCGCCGCGGGCGATCACTACGGCAAGCCGGACTACCTTCTGAAAGGCTGCGGCATGGGGCGCGAGGCCACGAATTACCTGACGGCCAGGGGTGTGCGCATGGTCGGCACCGACGCCTGGAGCTGGGACGCGCCCTTCGCGCATACCGCGCAGGCCTATGCGAAATCGGGCGACGCCTCCATCATCTGGGAAGGCCACCGCGCCGGCATGGATCAGGGCTATTGCCAGATCGAGAAGATGACGAACCTCGACCGGCTGCCGCCGACCGGCTTCACGGTCTCGGCCTTTCCCTTCAAGATCAAGGCCGCGAGCGCCGGGTTCACCCGCGCCGTGGCGATATTCGAGGAGTGATCGCGATGCGCGTCGGAACCGTGACCCATGAAGGCCGCGACAAGGTCGTGGCCGTGCTGGACGAGGCCAGCCTGATCGATCTGAGCGATCTCTTCCCCGACATGGTCGCCATGGTCGAAGGCGGCGCGGCCGCCCTCGCCGCCGCGCGCGCCAGGCTGGCGGCGGGCACCCCCGCGATCCCGATGGCGCAGGCGACGATGCGCTGCCCGATCCGCCCAGTGCAATACCGCGACTGCCTCGTGTTCGAGACGCATCTGAAGAACAGCTTCGCCCAGGCCGAGAAGATGACCGGCCGCCCCTTCGCGATCCCGCCCGTCTGGTACGACCAGCCGATCTACTACAAGGGCAACCGCATGTCCTTCATCGGCCATGGCGAGGACGTGATCTGGCCGGCCTACGCGCAGTTCCTGGACGTGGAACTGGAACTGGCCATCGTCATCGGCAGGCGCGGCAAGGACATTCCGGCGGCCGAGGCGCCTGGATACATCTGGGGCTACACGGTGCTGAACGACGTCTCGGCGCGCGATGCCCAGATGCGGGAAATGCCCGGCCAACTGGGCCCGGCCAAGGGCAAGGATTTCGACACCGGCAACATCCTCGGCCCCTGGATCGTGACCGCGGACGAGATCGCGCATCCGGCGGCGCTCGACATGGAGGTGCGCGTGAACGGGGAACGCTGGGGCGGCGGCAACAGCCGCGAGATGCAGCACGATTTCGCGCGCATCATCGAGCACATCTCGGCCTCCGAGACGCTCCATCCCGGCGAGGTGATCGGATCGGGAACCGTGGGCACGGGCTGCGGGCTCGAGATCGGGAAAAGGCTGGCGCCCGGCGATCTGTTCGAACTGACGATCGAGAAGATCGGCACGCTGGCGAACCGGATCGTGAAAGCGTGACCCCGAACCGCGCGCGGGCCGAGGGCGCGGGATTTGCGTATTTGGAACCAGAAAGAGGAGAGGTGGATCTCCGCGTCTCTTTCTGGTCGAAAATACGCATGGCGCAACCTGGCGGGGGCCACGCGCTCAGGCCCTGATCACGCCCTCCGCCACCCAGGCGTCGAACCGCGCGAGGACGTGATCGGTGAAGGCCCGGTCGTTGATATGTGCGTCGAGCCGCGCAAGGGTGACATTGTCCGGACAGGCGCGGTCCAGTTCTTCGGTGAAGGCGGCGAGGCCTTCGGCGTCGTGCAGCGGCGCGCCGTCGCGATCCCATTCGTTGCAGCCCCGCAGCGGCAGGATGAGTTCGACGGGGCCCGTCGCGCGGGACAGCTTGGCGCAGAGCGCGCGGGCGACCCGGCGGCGTTCGTCAGGGGTCAGGACCGCCGAGGTCAGCAGGCGGTTGTGCGCATGCATGGGGCGGCCCTCGAAATGGGCGGGCACGGGCTGCCAGCCCACCACATCCACGAGGTCATAGCAGCCGGGCGCGACCATCTGGGGAATGCCGCGACGGCCCGCATTCTCCATCCGGTCGGCCCCGGCGCTGAGGCCGCCGAAGAGGTGGTTCGCCACTTCCTGCGGCGCGAAGTCCATCACGGCGGCGAAGGCGCCCTCGGCGGCCAGGCTCTCGAAGGCGCGCCCGCCCATGCCGGTGGCGTGGAAGACGGCGACCTCGAAGCCGCGTTCCTCCAGCGCGGGTTTCAGGCTGACCATGTAGCGCAGCACCGTCTTGCCGAAGCTGGTCATCCCGATCAGCGGGCGGTCGCGTTTGGGCGGCTCGACCGCGCGGGCGGCGCCGAGGACCGCGCCCGCGGCCTGCGAGAGCGAGGACTTGCAGACCGAGTTGAGCCCGTAGAGCCCGCCTGCCCAGAGGATCATCTGCAGATCCGCCGCGATGCGTTCCGGCGGCAGAAGCGCCGAGAAGGCGACCGTCGAGACCACGTATTTCGGAAAGCCCAGGGGGAGTGCCGCGCAGATGTCGAGCGCGAGGTCGGTGCCCATCGTGCCACCCAGAACGATGACGCCATGCACGCGGTCGGCGCGGTAGAGCTCGAGCGCCCTGGCCGCCGCCCCCTTGGCCATGATCTGCATGGCCGCGTTTTCATCCTCGGCGGTCATCGCCTCTTCGATCGTATGGCCGCCTGC
>SBFT01000149.1 GCA_006227805.1 Paracoccaceae bacterium | reverse complement strand
ACCGTCGCGGGCAAGACGCACAAGCTTCCGCCGCTCTTCATGGTGATGGCAACGCAGAACCCGGTCGAGCAGGAAGGCACCTATCCCTTGCCCGAAGCGCAGATGGACCGGTTCCTGATGCATGTCCTGATCGACTACCCCCCCGTCGAGGACGAAGTCGAGGTCATTCGCCTTGTGCGCGGAGAAGAAGTCGCAGCCCAGGCAGAACGTGCGGGCAAACCTCCGAAGGCAAAGCTGCCCGGCGTGTCGCAGGACATCGTTTTCGAGGCGCGCGGCGAAATCGGACAAATCCACGTGTCGCCAGCGATGGAGCGCTACATGGCCGACCTGGTCCACGCGACCCGATATCGTGAGTCCTACGGCGCTGACCTGAAACGCTGGATCGAGGTCGGTGCGTCGCCGCGCGCCTCTCTCGCACTCGACAAGTGCGGCCGCACTCATGCCTGGCTTCATGGGCGCGACTACGTCGATCCCGAAGATGTCCGCGCAATCACACCGGACGTTCTACGTCACCGCCTGACGCTCAGCTACGAGGCGCAGGGCGAAGGCATTTCGGCCGACCGTGTCGTGAAGGAACTGATCGCGCAGGTGGCGCTGCCCTGATGCGCGATACCGCCGCCCGGATCCGGACAGGAACCCAGCCGGGTCGTCCGGCAAGTGATGACGACCCGCGCATCCGGACAAGCCTTTCTCACCTGATGTCGCTGGAAGGTCAGGCGCGGTCGCTGAGTTTCCTGCCGCGCCAGCCCGCACGGTCGATCCTGAACGGCGCCCACGCCTCACGGCTCAGGGGGCGGGGACTGAATTTCGAGGAACTGCGCGGATACCTGCCCGGTGATGATGTCCGGTCGATAGACTGGAAGGTGACCGCCCGCACGGGCGAGCCGCATATCCGAGTGATGACGGAAGAGCGTGACCGCCCTGCCCTGATCGTCGTCGACCAACGGATGTCCATGTTCTTCGGCTCGCGGCTGAACATGAAATCGGTGACGGCGGCGGAAACAGCGGCACTTGCGGCCTTCCGCATCCTGGACCAGGGGGATCGGGTCGGTGGGATCGTCTTTGGCGACGTCACCATCGCCGAGATCCGCCCGCAGCGTAGCCGCGCGGCGTTGCGTAGGTTCCTGTCGGCACTGGCCGATGCTTCATCCCTGCTCTCGGCCGACGCCCCGGCGGTCGAACCCATCCTGTTGTCGCAGGTCCTGCGCGCGACGATGCGCATTGCTCCCAAGAACCAGCTGGTGATCGTCCTGTCCGATTTCGACGGCATCGACGAGGAGGCGGACCGCCTGATTTCCAGCCTTGCGCGCCACAATGACCTGGTCCTCGGTGTCGTGACAGACCCGATGGCCCATGACATTCCCCAAGGCCTGCGAATGGTCGTGTCGGACGGCGAATTGCAGGTAGAGATCGACACCGACGACAGGACCCAGCACCGCGCGCTGTTAGACATGGTGCGGGGTAGGCTGGCGACAGTTCTGGGCTGGCAACGCCGCTTCGGCATTCCGGTTCTTCCGCTGAGTGCAGGGGAGGAAACGCTGCCACAGATCCGACGCCTCATGGGATTGGCTCCCTCATGAGCACCGAGAACCGCCCCGCCAACCTGCCCGACCTGCTGGCCCGACTGACCGAGCCGGCGCAGCCGGTGCCGGTTTCGATGGCGCCAGAGACGGCGGGATGGTGGATTGCCGGTGCGATCGTCGTGATCGCGCTGGCATTCGGGCTCTGGCGAGGTTGGTCGGTCTGGCGCCGCAATGCCTATCGCCGCGATGCGCTGGCAGCTCTTGATGCCGCGGGCCAGGACACCGCAGCCATCGCCACGATCCTGCGCCGCACCGCACTGGCCGCGTTTCCGCGGCGCGATGTGGCAGGCCTGTCGGGAGCGGATTGGATCGCATTCCTGCATGCGACCGGCCGCTTCCCCGAAAAGGCCGCCGCACAGCTTTTGCGCGCACCCTATGCACCGGGGACGGATGCCCCCGATCTGCGCCAGGCCGCCGAAGCCTGGATCCGCAGCCACCGGAGGCCGCGATGATCCAGTTCGCGCTGCCCTGGGCGCTGGCGCTTCTGCCCCTGCCCCTTCTGATCTGGCGCCTTGCTCCGCCCCATCGGCAGAAGGTCGAAGGGCTGCGCTTTCCCTTCTTCCGCCAGATCGCCCGGTCAGTGGGCGCCGAACCCAAGGCTGGCGCTGTCGTCCTGTCCCGTTCGCGCCTGCAGATGACAGCGGCGCTCGTGGCCTGGGGCCTCGTCGTGATCGCGCTGGCCCAGCCGCAGCGGGTCGGGACCCCGATCGAGCGGACAAAGGCCGCGCGGGACCTCATCCTGGCAATCGATATCTCCGGCTCGATGGATACCCGCGACTTTGCCACCCCGGAGGGAGCCCCGCTCCAGCGGCTTGCTGCAGTCAAGGACGTGGTGACGGACTTCCTGTCCCAGCGCGAAGGCGACCGGGTCGCGCTGATCGTCTTCGGATCAAAGGCCTACGTGCAGTCGCCGCTGACCGAGGATTTCGAGACGGTGACGATGCTGCTGCAACAGACCGAAGTCGGGATGGCCGGCCCGCACACCGCGCTCGGCGACGCGATCGGCCTTTCGATCCGGACTTTCGAAGCCTCGGATATTGAACAGAGACTGCTGATCCTGCTGTCGGACGGATCGGACACGGCATCAGCGATGACGCCGGTGAATGCCGCCGGGATCGCCGCGCGCGCGGGTGTCGAAATCCATGCAATTGCCGTGGGCGATCCCGAAGCGGGAGGCGAAGCGCGCGTCGATCTCGCCACTCTGAGTGACATCGCGTCGCGCACGGGTGGTGCGTTCTTCTTCGCCGACGATGTCTCGGGGCTGGCCACCGTCTATGATCGGATCGACACGCTGGCCCCACGGGAAACCGAAACGCTCTCCTACCGGCCGAGGCAGTCGCTTGCACATTGGGCCATGGGTCTGGCCCTGCTGATCGGATTGATCGCGACTTTCCTTTTGCATACCGGTGCGCAGCGCCGGGCGCAGGGCGGCACCGGGGGAGCGGCATGACCGGGCTCGACCTCGCGCTGGACGCGTTTCACTTCCTGCGCCCGCTCTGGCTGGGGGCGCTGCTGCCCGTCGTCTGGATGTGGTGGCGGATCCGCAGCAGGGCCATGCATCGCGCCGCCGCACCGAAGGGGCTTGCCCCTCATCTGACCGCAGCCTTGACGATTGGCGCAACCGCAGCGCGGTTCCGTCTCTTGCCGATCGACGGCATCGCAATGGCCCTGGCCTTGCTGGCGACCGGCGCGGCCGGCCCGACATGGTCACGCGACCCCGATCCCTTCGCCGCACAGTCCGCACCGCTTGTGGTCGTGCTGAAGGTATCGCCTTCCATGGAAAGCCCCGATATCGCGCCATCCCGGCTCGAAAGGTCGAAACAGAAGATCCGCGACCTGCTGGAGCTGCGCGACGGGGCCCGGACCGCACTTGTCGCCTATGCCGGCACAGCGCATCTGGTCGTGCCGATGACCGAAGACCCCGGCGTGATGCTGCCCTATCTGGAAGGGCTGGAGCCCCGCATCATGCCGGAAGGCGGCAACCGGATCACGGATGCACTCGCGCTGGCTGAAGACCTTCTGGCGCGCGAAGATGCACCCGGCGCCATACTGGTTGTCACCGATGCGATCGATCCCGGGCAGACGGCCGATCTTGCCACGCAGCACCCGGTTTCTGTGCTGGCAATGGTGCCTGAAGACCAGGCAGGTGCCATGGTGGCGGGCCCGGAAGTGACGGTCCTGACGCCGACGCCGGACATGGCCGATGTCGTCCGGATCGACCGTATGCTGGACGCCGCCCATGCGCGCGCCCTGATGGCGAACAGCGCCCAGCCCTGGCGGGATCGTGGTGTCTGGCTTGCCTGGCCGGCCGCGTTCCTGTTGCTGATCTGGTTTCGCCGCGGATGGACGATGCAATGGGCCTTGATCGCAGCGGTTGTCCTTCTTCTGCCCGCCTCGCAGGCCAGGGCCGACGGGGTCATCGACTGGTTCCTTACGCCGGATCAGCAGGGCCGGATCGCGTTCGAACGGCAGACGGACTTCTCGCGCGCTGCAGACCTGTTCACCGACCCGCTCTGGCGTGGCTACGCGCTCTACCGCTCTGGCCGATACGAGGAAGCCGTGACGGTGCTCGAACGGATCGAAACCGCCGAAGCCGCTTTCATGCAGGGCATGGCGCACATGAAATCGCGCGGATACCGAGACGGTGTGCGCGCCTTCGAAACCGCGCTTGCGCGTGACCCGGAGTATCCCGGCGCGGCGGACAACCTCAGCGTCGCGCGCGACATCGTCGACTATGTCGAACGCGTGCGCGAGCAATCCGACACTGGCGAGGAAATGGGGATCGGCGCCGATGACGTGGTCTTCGACAATGAGGCGGGCAAGGGTGCCGACACGCAGATGGAGGCCCGGGAAACCAGGGGAGAGGCGATCCTTACGACCGAGCAGTGGATGAACACCGTCGATACCCGCACCGGTGATTTCCTGCGCAGCCGCTTCCAGCTGGAGGTCGCAACCGCGACACGCGAGGGGGCGGGCGAATGAAGCGGCTGCTCTGGGTCCTGTTGTTGCTGGTGGCGCGTCCTGCCTTCGCACAGGACGAACCGCGGCTGGTTCTGGACTTCGAGCAGACCGCGACGATCCCCGGACAGCCCCTGGAATTGCGCCTGACGGTTCTGGTTCCAACCTACCTTCCCAAGTCACCAGTATGGCCCAGTCTGGAGACAGAGAATGTGCTTGTGCGTGTGGATGCGACACGCCCCACCTCGCAGCGCGTCGGGTCGGCGACCTGGTCCGGTGTGACACGGCGCTATCTGGTCACGCCGATGGTTCCGGGCGATTTCGCTCTTGCGGCTCAGCAGGTGTCGATCACCTGGGCGGACCCGGAATCGAACGCGCCGCGAGAAACGACCTTGCTGACCGAAAAGACTGCGTTTTCCGGCGTCGTGCCACCCGGAGCAGAAGGCCTGTCGCCATTTCTTGCCGCCAGATCGGTGGAACTGGACCAGAGGGTCGAAGGCCCGACCGAAGGCCTTGCCCCAGGCGACAGCGTAATCCGCGTCGTCACGGCGAAGATCAGTGGAACATCACCGATGTTTCTGCCCCCGCTTCTCGGGGAACACGACATCACCGGCATCCGCGCCTATGGCAATGACCACGTGATCGAAACGCAGGGGACCGGTGCAGACATTTCGGGGACCAGAACCGAGAAGATCACGCTGATCGCCGAAAGCGGCGGCAGCGGGACGGCACCCGCAGTCGAACTGTCATGGTTCAACCTCGATACCGGAAAACTGGAAACCACGCGCCTCGAGGCAATTCCCTTTTCTGTCGATGCCCCCCCGGCCTCTGTCGCGGGGCCGCGTCGGGAAAGCCTCAACCTCCGGGAACTGGCATTTGCCGGCGTCGCATTGATTGTCGGACTTGCCGCTCTTCTGCTGACTGCTCGATATGGCTTGCCCCCTGCGCAGCGGGCCGTGGAAGACATCCGGCAGCGATGGCAGCACTCGGAGTATCAGGGATGGCGAGCAGTACGACATTTTGTCCGAAGACGCGACTATCCCGGCCTTCGCCCTGCGATCGATACATGGCTGCAAAGGTTGAACGCAGTTGGGTTGCAAGAGGAAACAGACCTTCGGCAATCGCTTGGCAGACTGGGTGAGGCCCGCTACAGCCCGCGTGCCGGTCAAGTCCAGGAAGACTGGCGCGAACTTGAGCGCAGCCTGGCCCGGCTTCGCCGAACGTCGCACGCTTCGGTTCGGAAAAGCATGCTGCCGCCATTGAACCGGTCTTCATAGCGCGAGAGAGGAACAAGCCAAAGGGTGTTGTCAGCCGGACTCGAGTCAGGCGCCGGAACTGCAGGATGGCTGTCCCTTAATCGTAGAAGCCGCGGACCTCGTCATCCCAGTCAGTTGAAATACCCTGATCGAGAGGTCCGGCTTCAATCTTGGAGTATGCAGGCCTGCGAATGGCTTCTGCTAGCTGATTTTATTACAGAATTCTGATTGAGGCGCGAAGCTTCGGCTGGTTCACTTGTCTTGACGCACGGCAGAAGCGTCAACGATCTGGTCGAGGCAGGTGGCGCCCCGACGCTAGCGCGGGAAAACCAACTGAGCCTGAATCCTGAACCGAACACCCTCGGGGCCGCCGACCGGAGACTCCACCCAGTGACCGATCCCGGCAGACCAGCTCACGGGCACCTTGCCCAAGCGCGTCAGCTTTGCCGCAGACACGTTGACCGGGATCGACCATTGTTCGGACAGCCAGTCGTAGGTCATTTCTGAAGTCACTGAGAACGTCCAAGCGTTGGGAGTGGTGTAGGACACGAATGGCTGGATGAATGTGGCGTTCGTCGGCGTCGTCGGCGCGCTTTCGAGGTCCCAGATGTGAC
>SBFT01000169.1 GCA_006227805.1 Paracoccaceae bacterium | reverse complement strand
CGCCCCGATCGCGATGGAAGACGGCCTGCGCTTCGCCATCCGCGAAGGCGGCCGCACCGTCGGCGCAGGCGTGGTCTCGAAGATCCTGAAGTAAGACTTCCTTCCGGCGCGTCGGGCCATGGCCCCGCGCGCCGGATCACACGACCGGTTCGACGAGGTGCGGCGATGGTCGCCGTCCCTCCTCTCGACTGACAACCCGGTAAGGGAACAAGACGATGGCCATTCAAAGCCAAAACATCCGCATCCGGCTGAAGGCGTTCGATTACCGCGTGCTGGACGCCAGCACGCTGGAGATCGTGAACACCGCCAAGCGCACCGGTGCGCAGGTGCGCGGGCCGATCCCGCTGCCCAACAAGATCGAGAAATTCACCGTTCTGCGTGGCCCCCACGTCGACAAGAAATCCCGTGACCAGTTCGAGATCCGCACGCACAAGCGTCTGCTGGATATCGTCGATCCGACCCCGCAGACCGTGGACGCGCTTATGAAGCTCGACCTCGCGGCCGGCGTGGATGTCGAGATCAAGCTGCAATCGTAAGTCTGGAGGGTAAAGACATGCGCTCTGGAATTCTCGCGAAGAAAGTGGGCATGACGCGCCTCTTCCTGGAAGATGGCCGTCAGGTGCCCGTCACCGTCCTGCAACTCGACAACCTTCAGGTCGTGGCGCAGCGCACCAAGGACAAGGACGGCTACACCGCCGTCCAGTTGGGTGCAGGCTCGCCCAAGATCAAGCGCGTCTCGAAGGCGATGCGCGGCCACTTCGCCGCCGCATCGGTCGAGCCCAAGCGCAAGCTGGCCGAGTTCCGCGTGACCGAGGACAACCTGATCGACGTCGGTGCCGAATTGTCGGCGGAACACTTCCTGGCCGGCCAGAAGGTGGACGTCTCGGGCACCTCGATCGGCAAGGGCTTCGCCGGCGTCATGAAGCGGCACAACTTCGGCGGCTTGCGCGCCTCGCACGGCGTGTCGATCAGCCACCGTTCGCACGGCTCGACCGGCCAGTGCCAGGACCCCGGCAAGGTGTTCAAGGGCAAGAAGATGGCGGGCCACATGGGCGCTGCGCGGATCACCACGCAGAACCTGGAAGTCGTGCGCACCGACGCCGACCGCGGCCTGATCATGGTCAAGGGCGCGGTGCCCGGCTCGAAAGGCGGATGGGTCACCATCAAGGACGCCGTGAAGAAGAAACTGCCGGACGGCGTGCCGTTCCCGGCGGCGCTGAAATCGGCCGCCGTGGCGGCTGCACCCGCGGCCGAGGCCGTGGACGCTCCCGAGGGAGGGGCTGAAGAATGAAACTCGATGTGATCAACCTGGACGGCAAGAAAGCCGGCAGTGCCGATCTCTCGGACGAGATTTTCGGCCTGGAACCCCGCGCGGACATCCTGCACCGCGTCGTGCGCTGGCAGCGCAACAAGGCGCAGGCCGGCACCCACAAGGTGCTGGGCCGGTCCGAGGTCAGCTATTCGACCAAGAAGATCTATCGCCAGAAGGGCACCGGCGGCGCACGCCACGGCTCCCGCAAGGCGCCGATCTTCCGCAAGGGCGGCATCTACAAGGGTCCGACCCCGCGCAGCCACGCCCACGACCTGCCGAAGAAATTCCGCAAGCTGGGCCTCAAGCACGCGCTGTCGGCCAAGCTGAAGGAAGGCGCCCTGATCGTGATCGAGGCGGCGGAATCCAACGGCAAGACCGCGGCCCTGGCCAAGCAGGTCGCGGCCCTGGGCTGGAAACGCGCCCTGATCATCGACGGCGCCGAGGTCAACGAGATGTTCGCGCAGGCCGCGCGCAACATCGAGGGGCTGGACGTCCTGCCGTCGATGGGCGCGAACGTCTATGACATCCTGCGCCGCGACACGCTGGTGTTGACGAAGGCAGGTGTCGAAGCACTGGAGGCTCGTCTGAAATGAGCGCGAAACCCGAACATTACGACGTGATCCGCAAGCCGATCATCACCGAGAAATCCACCATGGCGTCCGAGAACGGCGCGGTGGTCTTCGAAGTGTCGATCGACGCCAACAAGCCCCAGATCAAGGAGGCCGTCGAAAGCCTGTTTGGTGTGAAGGTGAAGGCGGTCAACACCGTCGTGTCGAAAGGCAAGGTCAAGCGGTTCCGCGGCCAGCCGGGCAAGCGGCGCGACGTCAAGAAGGCCTACGTGACCCTGGAAGAGGGCAACACCATCGACGTGTCGACCGGTCTCTGACCGGCGGCCGGGCCCCGGCCCGAAACCTCAGGAAAGGGCCTCCGCAGACGCGGGGGCCCTTTTGCCGTCCCGGCGTGGGACACCGGGCCGCATCCCTGAACTCAAGGGCTTGCAGGGGCGCATTCACCGGATCGCAAGACCCGGCGCCCCCGGATCCCGCGCCCTCAGAGCGGCACGTCGTCGTATTTGCGCGCGCCGTGCAGTCCCTTCGTCGTCTGGGCCGAGGCATCGACGATCTTCTGCATCATCCGCATTCCCTGCTCGGAGTATTGTTGGAGCGCCTTCTGGTAGAACTCGGCCTGGACCTGCATCAGGTCGGCGGGCGACTTGCAGGCCAGCATCGCGCGTTGCGTCTCGAGATCCTGTTGCAGCCGATCGGCGTAGAAGCGGCCCCAGTCCGACAGGATCTCCTGCCAGGCCTGCATCGCCTCGGGGCCGGGCGTCATCATCGCCTCGGCCAGACCCGCCATGGTCGGGGTTTCGGTCTTCCTGTTTTTGGTCGCCATTCCGCGCCTCCCTTTCTCTGTCGGATGCCCCCGGGTTCGGAGGAAACATAACCAAGATTATCATGGCGCGAGACCGGCCACCTTGATCTGGATCGGGTTGGGGCGGCCCGGGCGGCCCTCGCGCGGCGCAGTTCGGGCAAAAAAGCGATAGTAACGCTTGACCCCGCGGCCCGGCCTTTATAGGACACGCCATCGGTTCGGCCCCGGATTCGTCCGGGGCTTCGCCTTTGTTCGAAAGAACGACCAACCGGGCACCTTCGGGGGCCTATAAAACGGCCACCTGAGAAGGCGGCCATCACATAGGCGGGGTCACACCCGCCGTCTGCACAACGGAAGACAGAAAGCATGGCACTCAAGTCGTACAAGCCGACGACGCCGGGCCAGCGCGGGCTGGTGCTGATCGACCGTTCGGAGCTGTACAAGGGACGCCCCGTAAAGGCCCTGACCCAGGGTCTGACGAAATCGGGCGGCCGGAACAACACCGGACGTATCACGGCATTCCGCCGCGGTGGCGGGGCGAAACGCCTCTACCGGATCGTGGATTTCAAGCGCAACAAGTTCGACATGGCGGCAACCGTCGAGCGGATCGAATACGATCCGAACCGGACCGCCTTCATCGCGCTGGTGAAGTACGAGGATGGCGAACAGGCCTATATCCTCGCGCCCCAGCGTCTGGCCGTGGGCGATCAGGTGATCGCCAGCGCGCGCGCCGACATCAAGCCGGGCAACGCGATGCCGTTTTCGGGCATGCCGATCGGCACCATCGTCCACAACATCGAGCTGAAGCCCGGCAAGGGCGGCCAGATCGCACGCGCCGCGGGCACCTATGCCCAGTTCGTCGGCCGTGACGGCGGCTATGCCCAGATCCGCCTGTCTTCGGGCGAATTGCGGATGGTGCGTCAGGAATGCATGGCGACCGTGGGCGCCGTGTCGAACCCCGACAACTCGAACCAGAACCTCGGGAAGGCGGGCCGCGTGCGCCACATGGGCAAGCGCCCGACGGTGCGCGGCGTCGCGATGAACCCGATCGACCACCCGCATGGCGGCGGCGAAGGCCGGACCTCGGGCGGCCGGACGCCGGTCACGCCCTGGGGCAAGGACACCAAGGGCACCCGGACCCGCAACACGAACAAGGCCAGCCAGAAGCTCATCCTGCGCTCGCGGCACGCCAAGAAGAAGGGGCGGTAACACATGCCACGCTCTGTATGGAAAGGCCCGTTCGTCGACGCCTATGTGCTGAAGAAGGCCGAGGCGGCGCGGGAATCGGGACGCAACGAAGTCATCAAGATCTGGTCGCGTCGGTCGACCATCCTGCCCCAGTTCGTCGGGCTGACCTTCGGCGTCTACAATGGACAGAAGCACATCCCGGTCAGCGTGACCGAGGAGATGATCGGCCAGAAATTCGGTGAATATTCGCCGACCCGGACCTATCACGGGCATGCGGCCGACAAGAAAGCGAAACGGAAGTAAGCCATGGCCAAGGAAAAGAACCCCCGCCGCGTGGCTGAAAACGAAGCGATGGCCAAGGTCCGGATGCTTCGCACCAGTCCGCAGAAACTGAACCTGGTGGCCGCGATGATCCGTGGCAAGAAGGTCGACCGCGCCCTGACCGATCTGACCTTCTCGAAGAAGCGGATCGCGCAGGACGTCAAGAAATGCCTTCAGTCCGCAATCGCCAACGCCGAGAACAACCACAACCTGGACGTGGATGAACTGATCGTGGCCGAAGCCTATGTCGGCAAGAACCTGGTGCTGAAGCGCGGTCGCCCGCGCGCCCGCGGCCGGTTCGGCAAGATCATGAAACCGTTCTCGGAACTGACCATCAAGGTCCGCCAAGTCGAGGAGCAAGCCTAATGGGACAGAAAGTAAACCCGATCGGCATGCGCCTTCAGGTGAACCGCACCTGGGACAGCCGCTGGTATGCGGATACCAAGGACTACGGCAACCTGTTGCTGGAAGACCTGAAGATCCGCGATTTCATCCGGGAAGAGTGCAAGCAGGCCGGCGTCGCCCGGATCATCATCGAGCGGCCGCACAAGAAGTGCCGCGTGACGATCCACACCGCGCGCCCCGGCGTCATCATCGGCAAGAAGGGCGCGGACATCGAGACGCTCCGCAAGAAGCTGGCCGCGATGACCGACAGCGAGCTGCACCTGAACATCGTCGAAGTGCGCAAGCCCGAGCTCGACGCCCAGCTGGTGGCGGAATCGATCGCTCAGCAGCTGGAACGCCGTGTGTCCTTCCGCCGAGCCATGAAGCGCGGCGTGCAGAACGCGATGCGCATGGGTGCGCTGGGCATCCGGGTCAACGTCGCGGGCCGCCTGGGCGGTGCCGAGATCGCCCGGACCGAATGGTATCGCGAGGGCCGCGTGCCCCTGCATACCCTGCGGGCCGACATCGACTATGCCCTGGCCGAAGCCATGACGCCCTACGGGATCATCGGCGTGAAGGTCTGGATCTTCAAGGGCGAGATCATGGAGCACGATCCCGGTGCCCGTGACCGCAAGGCCCAGGAGCTCCAGGACGGCCCGGCGCCGCGCGGCGCCATGGGCGGCCGGCGGTAAGGAGAGAAAGCCATGCTTCAACCCAAACGCACCAAGTTCCGCAAGCAGTTCAAGGGCCGCATCCGTGGCGAGGCCAAGGGCGGCAGCGACCTGAACTTCGGAACCTTCGGCCTGAAGGCCATCGAACCCGAGCGCATCACCGCGCGTCAGATCGAGGCGGCCCGCCGCGCTCTGACCCGTCACATGAAGCGTCAGGGCCGGGTCTGGATCCGCATCTTCCCGGACGTGCCCGTCACGTCGAAGCCCACCGAGGTCCGGATGGGCAAGGGCAAGGGCTCGGTCGATTACTGGGCCTGCAAGGTCAAGCCGGGCCGCGTGATGTTCGAGATCGACGGCGTCGGTGACGAGATCGCCCGCGAGGCCCTGCGCCTGGCGGCGATGAAGCTGCCGATCAAGACCAAGGTCGTGGTCCGCGAGGACTGGTGATCGGCGCCCCACGCGCGCGACGAAGACAATGGAAACCCCCGCCGGAGCACCCGAGCGGGGGTTTCTTCATCTCGGGAGGGCGGGGGGCTCTGCCCCCCTCTGGCGCTGGCGCGCCATTCACCCCCCGGGATATTTGGGGCGAGAGGAAGCAGGGGGTCACTCGCCATGACGGAGAGGTTGGAGTAGGAGAGAGGCATGTCCGAGATCGAATCCCTCTTCGTCACCCGCCTGTATCGCGCCGCGCTGTCCGAGCATGGCCCGGTCGTCGATGCGGAGGAGCTGGAGGCCTCGTGCTATTCCATCGCCGAGGATGACGAGGCGGGGCAGGACTGGTCCGAGGAGAACGGATACCCGGGCTACACGTCCTATGCGTCGCTCACCGATCTGCCCTGGCGGTTTCCGATCTTCGCGGACCTGGTGCGGGCGCTCGACGCGCATGTGGCGGCCTTCGCGAAGGACCTGGAGTTCGACCTGGACGGGCGCGATCTGAAGCTGGAGGACCTCTGGATCAACATCCTGCCGGAGGGCGGCATGCATTCGGGCCATATCCATCCCCATTCGGTGATTTCCGGCACCACCTACGTGGCGGTCCCCGATGGCGCGGGCGCGATCCGCTTCGAGGATCCGCGCCATGCGCTGATGATGGCGGCGCCCGCGCGGGTGCGTCAGGCGCGGCGCGAGTTGCAGCCCTTCATCTACGTCGCGCCGCAGGTGGGCGAGGTGCTGCTGTGGGAAAGCTGGCTGCGCCATGAAGTGCCGCTGAACCGGTCGGAAGAGGACCGGATCAGCGTCAGCTTCAACTACAGCTGGGCCTGAGCGCGCCCATGCCGGGCGGGGGCTTCCGGCACGGGCGGCGATATGTGACGAGTATGTGGTGCGGCCCTGCGCGGCCGGTCTGAAGGACGGAGCGTGCCGTGGATATCACTTTCCTGACCGAAGGCTGGATGGGGCATCTGTCCTATCTGCTGCTTGTCCTGTCGATGCTCATGCGGCGCATGTTGTGGCTGCGGCTGTTCGTGATCGCCTCGGCCTGCGCGGGGATCGCCTTCGACGGGTTGTGGCTGGCCAACTGGGTGGGTGTCTTCTGGCAGGCCCTGCTGGTCCTGGTGAACCTGGCCGAGCTGTTCATCCTGTGGCGCAACGACCGCCGCGCGGTCTTCAGTGCAGAGGAGGCGCGGTTCCGCGCGGCCTTCCTGGGCGGGCTGTCGCCGGGCCAGGCGCGCAGTCTCCTCGACCGCGGGCGGTGGGAGAGGCTGACCTCGGGGGCGGTGCTGACGCGCGAGGGGCAGACGCCCGAATACCTGACCTATGTCGACATGGGCGAGGTGCGCATCGAATCCCGGGGCCGTCTGGTGCGCGTGGTGGCGGGCGGGCATTTCATCGGCGAGATGTCCCTGATGGGCGACGACAAGGCGGTGGCCACGACGATTGTGCAGGGCGAGGCCAGCGTCTGGCGGATCGAGCGCGCCAAGGTCGAACGCCTGCGCGAGACCAGCCCCGCCACGATGTCGGTGCTGGAGGCGGCCTTCGCCCGCGACATGCGCGCCAAGATCGTGTTCCAGAACGCGCAGGGCACGGGGACGGGCAATGGCACGGGCCAGGGCGCGGGCTGAAGGTCACGGCTGCGGTCATTAAGGGCTTGCCAAGCCTTGCCGCGCCGCCTATACGGCCCCCTCATCATGGACTCCACCGGAATCAGGGTGACCCGTCGCGATGCGACAAAGGGGCCTTCCGGTGATGTTGAAAGGAAATCGGGCGATGAACGCCAAGGAACTGCGTGACAAGACGCCGGACCAGCTCCGGGACGAGCTTGTGAACCTCAAGAAAGAAGCCTTCAACCTGCGCTTTCAGCAGGCGACCGGCCAGCTGGAGAACGCCAGCCGCATGCGCACCGTGCGCCGCAACGTGGCCCGCGTCATGACCGTGCTGAACGAAAAAGCCGCAGCGGCCGCGAAGTAAGGAGAGCGACACATGCCCAAGCGTATCCTGCAAGGCGTCGTGACCTCGGACGCGAACGCCCAGACCATCACCGTGCTGGTGGAACGCCGTTTCACCCACCCGGTTCTGAAGAAGACCATCCGCAAGTCCAAGAAATACCGGGCTCACGATGAGAAGAATGCCTTCAAGGTCGGCGACACCGTCCGCATCCAGGAATGTGCGCCGAAATCGAAGACGAAACGCTGGGAGGTGATCGAGGCCTGAGGCCCCGGACACCTGACAGATTGATCGAAACCCTGGGGATACGGGCAGAGCGCCCCCCCAAAGGTCGGGAGAAACCAAATGATCCAGATGCAGACCAATCTGGATGTCGCTGACAACTCCGGCGCGCGCCGGGTTCAGTGCATCAAGGTCCTGGGTGGTTCCAAGCGCAAGTACGCGTCCGTGGGCGACATCATCGTCGTCTCGGTCAAGGAAGCCATCCCGCGCGGCCGCGTGAAGAAGGGCGACGTCCGCAAGGCCGTCGTCGTGCGCACCGCCAAGGAAGTGCGCCGCGAGGACGGAACGTCGATCCGCTTCGACCGCAACGCCGCCGTCATCCTGAACAACCAGAACGAACCCGTCGGCACCCGTATCTTCGGGCCGGTGGTTCGCGAACTGCGCGCGAAGAACTTCATGAAGATCATCTCGCTGGCGCCGGAGGTGCTGTGATGGCTGCGAAACTGAAGAAAGGCGACAAGGTCGTCGTCCTGACCGGCAAGGACCGGGGCCGCGAAGGCACCATCCTGTCGGTGGACCCCAAGGCGAACAAGGCTGTCGTCGACGGGCTGAACATGGCGATCCGCCACACCCGCCAGAGCGCGCAGAGCCAGGGCGGCCGTCTGCCCAAGGCGCTGCCGATCGACCTGTCGAACCTGGCGCTGATCGATGCAAACGGCAAACCGACCCGCGTGGGCTTCCGGATGGAAGGCGACAAGAAGGTGCGTTTCGCCAAGACCACGGGGGACGTGATCGATGCTTGACGCTGCAACCTACACCCCGCGTCTGAAGGCCGAGTTCCGCAACCGCATCCGTGCGGCCATGAAGGAAGAGTTCGGCTACAAGAACGACATGCAGATCCCGCGCCTGGACAAGATCGTCCTGAACATCGGTTGCGGCGCCGAAGCGGTCCGCGACAGCAAGAAGGCCAAGTCGGCGCAGGAAGACCTGACCCGCATCGCCGGCCAGAAGGCGATCGTCACCAAGGCGAAGAAGTCGATCGCAGGCTTCCGCGTGCGCGAGGAGATGCCGCTGGGCGCCAAGGTGACCCTGCGCGGCGACCGCATGTATGAATTCCTGGACCGTCTGATCACGATCGCAATGCCCCGTATCCGCGACTTCCGCGGCGTTTCGGGCAAGAGCTTCGACGGCCGCGGCAACTACGCCATGGGCCTGAAGGAGCACATCGTGTTCCCCGAGATCGATTTCGACAAGGTCGACGAGGTCTGGGGCATGGACATCATCATCACCACCACGGCAAAGACCGACGCCGAGGCAAAGGCGCTGTTGAAGCATTTCAACATGCCGTTCAACAGCTGACGCCGGGGAGCAAGAGACTATGGCCAAGAAATCCATGATCGAACGCCAAACCAAGCGTGAGCGTCTGGTCGAGAAATACGCCGCCAAACGCGCCGCCTTGAAAGCGATCGCAAACGACGAATCCAAGCCGATGGAAGAGCGCTTCAAGGCGCGTCTGAAACTGGCGAAACTGCCGCGCAACTCGTCGCCCACCCGGCTGCACAACCGCTGCCAGCTGACCGGGCGTCCGCACGCATATTACCGCAAGCTGAAAGTCAGCCGGATCGCCCTGCGCGACCTGGGCTCGTCCGGGCAGATCCCCGGGCTGGTGAAATCGAGCTGGTAAGGGAGAGCATGAGATGAACGATCCTATCGGCGATATGCTCACCCGCATCCGCAACGCCCAGATGCGCGGCAAGACCAGCGTCGTGACGCCGGCTTCCAAGCTGCGGGCCTGGGTTCTGGATGTGCTTGCGGACGAAGGCTATATCCGCGGCTATGAAAAAACCGTCGATGCCGCGGGTCATGCGAACCTGCGCATCGAGCTCAAGTACTTCGAAGGCCAGCCCGTGATCCGCGAACTCAAGCGCGTGTCCAAGCCCGGCCGCCGTGTGTACATGGGCGTTCGTGACATCCCCTCGATCCGCCAGGGTCTGGGTGTGTCGATCGTCTCGACGCCGCATGGCGTCATGTCGGATGCGAAGGCGCGCGCGGCCAATGTTGGCGGCGAAGTCCTTTGCACCGTCTTCTAAGGAGGTCCGGCAATGTCTCGTATTGGGAAGAAACCGGTCGAGCTGCCCAGTGGCGTCACCGCCACCGTGTCGGGCCAGACCGTCGAAGTGAAGGGCCCCAAGGGCGTCCGCAGCTTCACCGCGACCGATGACGTGTCGATCACGATCGACGGCAGCGCAGTCAGCGTGACGCCGCGCGGGCTGTCCAAGCGCGCGCGTCAGCAATGGGGCATGTCGCGCACCATGGTTCAGAACCTGGTGACCGGCGTGACCACCGGCTTCAAGCGCGAGCTGGAAATCCAGGGCGTGGGCTACCGCGCGCAGATGGCGGGCAATGTCCTGAAGCTGAACCTGGGCTACAGCCACGACGTCGACTTCACGGCTCCGGCCGGCGTCACCATCACCGCCCCCAAGCAGACCGAGATCGTGGTCGAGGGGATGGATCAGCAGCTCGTCGGCGAAGTTGCGGCCAAGATCCGCAAGTGGCGCGCCCCCGAGCCCTACAAGGGCAAGGGCATCCGCTACAAGGACGAGTATATCTTCCGCAAGGAAGGCAAGAAGAAGTAAGGGCCCGGGATCATGGCAAACAGCAAGAGAGAACTGTTCCTCAAGCGCCGCCTGCGCGTCCGGAACAAACTTCGCAAGGTCAATGCGGGGCGCGTGCGTCTCAGCGTTCACCGGTCGAACAAGAACATCTCGGCGCAGCTCATCGACGATGTGCGCGGCGTGACGCTGGCCGCGGCCTCGACCCTGGAAAAGGGTCTGGGTCTGGTCGGCAAGAACAACGTCGAGGCCGCCGCCAAGGTGGGCGCGGCGATCGCCGAGCGCGCGAAGAAGGCCGGTGTGACCGAGGCCTATTTCGACCGCGGTGGCTTCCTGTTCCACGGCAAGGTGAAGGCCCTGGCCGACGCCGCGCGGGAAGGCGGCCTGAAGATCTGATGTCCGGGCCGGGTGACCGCCCGGCCTGAACGACCCCTGGCGAAGGCGGGATGCTCCGCCTCGATGATCCGGGCCCATCGGGCACCAAGGATCGAGACAACCGGCGCCGACGTCGCGCCAAGACCTGGAAGGACTGTCTGATGGCAGAACGTGAGAACCGCCGCCCGCGCCGCGAGCGCGAAGAGGCCGCACCCGAATTCGCCGATCGTCTGGTCGCGATCAACCGCGTGTCGAAGACCGTCAAGGGCGGCAAGCGCTTCGGCTTCGCGGCGCTGGTTGTCGTCGGCGACCAGAAGGGCCGCGTCGGCTTTGGCAAGGGCAAGGCCAAGGAAGTCCCCGAGGCGATCCGCAAGGCCACCGAACAGGCCAAGCGCCAGATGATCCGCGTGGCGCTGCGCGAAGGCCGCACCCTGCACCACGACATGGAAGGCCGTCATGGCGCGGGCCGCGTCGTGATGCGCAGCGCGCCGGAAGGCACCGGGATCATCGCCGGTGGTCCGATGCGCGCCGTCTTCGAGATGCTGGGCGTCAAGGACGTGGTGTCCAAGTCGCTGGGCTCGCAGAACCCCTACAACATGATTCGCGCCACCATCGACGGCCTGAAGAAAGAGCAATCGCCCCGTTCGGTCGCTCAGCGCCGTGGCAAGAAGGTGGCCGACATCCTGCCCAAGCGCGACGACGCGCCGGCAGAAGTCGCCGAGGAGGCCTGATCAACATGGCAAAAACCATCGTCGTCAAGCAGATCGGCTCGCCGATCCGTCGCCCCGCCAAGCAGCGCGCCACGCTGGTCGGCCTGGGCCTGAACAAGATGAACAAGACCCGCGAGCTCGAGGATACGCCCTCGGTGCGCGGCATGGTCAACTCGATCCCGCACCTGGTGCAGATCATCGAGGAGAAGGGCTGAGGCCCGCCTCCGACCCGCCTCCGACCCGAGACCGACCCGAGCGTTACCCCGAACGCCCCGGCGCGCCCCGCGCCGGGGCGTTTTGCTTTCCGCCCCCCGATTCCTGTTGCCATGGCGAGGCGCCGCGCGCAGAGTGGGGCAAGGAGGATAGTAAGCATGCTTACGGAAATGCACCGGTTCGATCTGAACGCCATCGGCCCCGATTTCATCGAGAACCCCCATCCCACGCTGCACTGGCTGCGGCAGCATTCGCCGGTCCACCGCAACGCCGACGGCTCAGTCTACCTGACGCGCCATGACGACGTGCTGAAGGTCTACCAGTCGCGCGACATGCTGTCGGACAAGAAGGTCGAGTTCGGGAAGAAGTTCGGCCAGTGCCCGCTCCAGAAGCACCACACGACCAGCCTGATCTTCAACGACCCGCCCTATCACACGGTGGTGCGCAAGCTGATCTCGGGGGCGTTCACGCCGCGCAAGCTGGCGATCTTCGAACCGCTGATCGATCGTATAGTCGACCGGCTGCTGGACCGGGTCGAAGACATGGGCGAACTGGACCTGATCGAGGATTTCGCCAAGATACTGCCGACCGAGATCATCTCGTTCATGCTGGGCATCCCCGAGGAGCACCGCGCGCGCCTGCGCGGCTACAGCCTCGCGATCCTGGGCGCACTGGACCCCGTCGTGCCGCCCGAGCGGCTGGAGGCAGGCAACCGCGCGGTCGAGGAATTCGGCGCGATCCTGGACGACCTGATCAACCGCCGCCGCGCCAATCCCGACGGCGCGCATGAGGGCGAGGTGCTGGAGGCGCTGATCTTCGGCGAACACGAAGGCCGCCGCCTGACCCAGGAGGAGCTGATCCAGAACTGCATCTTCCTGCTGAATGCGGGCCATGAGACGACGACCAGTTTCGTCGGCAATTCCATGGGGCTTCTCTTCGACAATCCCGACCAGCACCGGTTGCTGCGCGATGACCCCGACCTGATCGTGACGGCGGTCGAGGAATTCCTGCGCGTCGAAAGCCCCCTTCAGATCGGCAACCGGCTGGCGGGCGAGGATATCCGGCTGGCGACCGAAACGCTGCCGAAAGGCACCTATATCCACACCTCGATCGCAGCCGCGAACCGGGACCCTGCGGTCTTTCCCGACCCCGACCGCATGGACATCACCCGCAAGCCCAACCGCCAGATCGCCTTCATCACCGGCATCCATGTCTGCCTGGGCGCGACGCTGGCCCGGGTCGAGGGGCGTATCGCCATCGGCAAGCTGGTGCGGCGCTTTCCGAAGATCCGCGCCAACGGGCCGCGCACCCGGGTGCCGCTGGCGCGCTTCCGGGGCTATGCCACCTTGCCCGTCAGCGTGACCTGATGGCGCGCGTCGAGTATTTCTATTCCGCCCATTCGGTCTACGCCTACCTGGGCGCGCAGCGTCTTTACGAGATCTGCGCGCGCACGGGCGCCACGCTGGTGCACCGGCCGATGCTGCTGGGCCCGGTGATGCAGGCCGCGGGCGGGCTGTCCTTCCGGGACCGCCCGAAGGCCCAGCTGGCCTACTTCTTCGGGCGCGAGATCACCCGCTGGGCCGAGTGGCGCGGCCTGCCCATCATCGGCCACCGCCCCACGACCCATGACGCGCCTTACGACCTGGCGAACCGGCTGATCATCGCGGCGCAGGACCAGGGGGCCGGTGCCGACGCGCTGTCCTTCGCCCTTTTGCAGGCGCATTGGCGCGACGATGCCGATCTGTCGGACGAGGCGCTGCTGGCGCGGGTGGTCGGTGAGAGCGGTCTGGACTTCGCGGACCTGAGGAGGCGCGCCGACAGCCCGGACATCATCGCGCAGCACGACGCCAATACCGAGGCCGCGATCGCGCTGCCGGTCTTCGGCTCGCCCACCTATGTGGTCGATGGCGACCCGTTCTATGGCCAGGACCGTCTGGATCTGGTCGAGCGCGCCGTGATCCGTCCCTTCGCCCGATCCGGAAACTGACGCAGTTTCCGTCCGGATTTCCGACGCGGAAATCCGGGGGCGACCGAGCCGCCTGTGCGCCGGAACCTGCGTCAGGTTCCGAGCGGTTTCCGCGTCGGAAACCGGGTCTCGCCGATCAGCGCGCAGCCCAGCGTGGCGCGCAGCGCATCCGCCAGTTCGTCGACCGTTTCGGTCGAGACGAAAAGGCCGCCCGTCCGGTCGGCGAGGCAGCGCGCCACCGTTTCGCCCGGCGCGAAGTCCTGCTGTTCGGGATTGTCCCAGCTGAAGAAGTCCACCACCACCTTGAAGCCGATGACGTGAACCGTCAGGTCGGCGGCCTGCCGGGCCAGGTCCTCGCCCAGGGCGCAGGGCCGCCCGCCGCAGGTTTCGTTGCCGTCGGTCACCAGCACGACGATGCCGGGCGTGGTGCGGTAGTTCAGCGCCTCGGCCGCGCGCCGGACGCTTTCGGTCAGGGGCGTCATGCCGCTGGGGCGCAGGTCGTCCACCGCGCCGATGATGGCCTCAGCCGCATCCGGGGCCGGGCCGAAGCGCAGGTCGATGTCGGAACAGGCGTCGAGCGGTCCGGGCCCGTAGACCAGGAGCCCGACCCGGCGATAGGGCGTGATGTCGGGCATGGCGTCGCGCATGGCCTGGCGCGCATCCTCGATCCTTGTCCGGGCGCGGATGTCCGAGACCAGTTCGTCCATCGAGGCCGATCCGTCGAAGACCAGGATCGCGTCCGCCGCGCAGCCCGTCGCGGCGGGCAGGGCAGTGGCGGTCGCGGTCAGCGACAGCGCGGCGGCAAGGGCGGCGGCGATTCTCATGGTCCGAGCGTGGCACCCGTCGGAATTTCGCGCAATGGACCCGGTTCACGATCGCGGGGGGCCCGGGACCTGCAGCCATCGGGGGGTCGTCGGCGGACCTTCTGCCTCTTGCCTCGCGGGACGCGTGCGTCTATACGCCCCCGGTGGCCGCACGGCCGCGAGTCTGAACACAACGTAACGCCGTGGTTGACCCATTCGCTTCGGGGGTCACATCCGGCAAGAGGAGAAGCGACATGAAACTCAATGAACTGCGCGACAATCCCGGCGCGGCCAAGAAGGCCAAGCGCGTGGCGCGCGGCCCGGGTTCGGGCAAGGGCAAGACCGCCGGCCGCGGTATCAAGGGCCAGAAGTCCCGCTCGGGCGTGGCGATCAACGGCTATGAAGGCGGCCAGATGCCGCTCTATCAGCGCCTGCCCAAGCGCGGCTTCAACAAGCCCAACCGCAAGTCCTTCGCGGTGGTGAACCTGGGCCTGATCCAGAAATTCGTCGATGCCAAGAAGATCGACGCCAAGGCCACGATCACCGAGGACGTGCTGGTCGCGAGCGGCCTGGTGCGCCGCAAGCTGGACGGCATCCGCGTCCTGGCCAAGGGCGACGTGTCGGCCAAGCTGAACCTGGAAGTGACCGGTGCCTCGAAATCCGCCATCGAGGCGGTCGAGAAGGCGGGCGGTTCGCTGAAGGTCACGGGTGCGGCTGCGGCCGCGTGATGGCTTGTGGGCGGACGCAGCGCCGCCTACATAGACCCTTAGTTTTCCCATGACGCCGCCCGTGCCGGAAAACGGCTCCGGGCGGCGCTTGCATAAGAGAGATCGCGTCCGATGGTATCTGCAGCGGAACAAATGGCGGCCAACACCAGCTGGTCGGCCCTGGGCAAGGCGACCGACCTGCGCAACCGCATCCTGTTCACGCTGGGCCTGCTGATCGTCTACCGGCTGGGCACCTTCATTCCCGTTCCCGGCATCGACGGCGTGGCGCTTCGCGAATTCGTCGACCAGGCGGGCGCGGGCATCGCGGGCATGGTGTCGATGTTCACCGGCGGCGCGCTGGGCCGCATGGGGATCTTCGCGCTGGGCATCATGCCCTATATCTCGGCCTCGATCATCGTGCAGCTGCTGGCGGCCATGGTGCCGTCGCTGGAGCAGCTGAAGAAGGAAGGCGAGCAGGGCCGCAAGAAGCTGAACCAGTATACCCGCTACGGCACCGTGGCGCTGGCCACGGTCCAGGCCTACGGGCTTGCCGTGTCGCTGGAGGCGGGGGATCTGGCGACCGAGCCCGGTCTCTATTTCCGGCTGTCCTGCATGATCACGCTGGTCGGCGGCACGATGTTCCTGATGTGGCTGGGTGAGCAGATCACCGCGCGCGGCGTCGGCAACGGGATTTCGCTGATCATCTTCGTGGGCATCATCGCCGAGGTGCCCTCGGCGCTGGCACAGTTCTTCGCCAGCGGACGCAGCGGCGCGCTGAGCCCCGCCGTCATCATCGGCGTGATCCTGATGGTGATCGTCGCGCTGACCTTCGTGGTCTTCATGGAGCGCGCGCTGCGCAAGATCCACATCCAGTATCCGCGCCGCCAGGTGGGGATGAAGGTCTATGACGGCGGCTCGTCCAGCCTGCCGGTCAAGGTCAACCCCGCGGGCGTGATCCCGGCGATCTTCGCCTCGTCGCTGCTGCTGCTGCCGGTGACGATCTCGACCTTCTCGGGCGAAAGCTCGGGTCCGGTGATGTCGACGCTGATGGCCTATTTCGGCCCGGGACAGCCGCTCTATCTGTTGTTCTTCACGCTGATGATCGTGTTCTTCACCTATTTCTACACCTTCAACGTGTCGTTCAAACCCGATGACGTGGCCGAGAACCTGAAGAAGCAGAACGGTTTCGTTCCCGGCATCCGCCCCGGCAAGAAGACGTCGGAATACCTGGAATACGTGGTCAACCGCATCCTGGTCCTGGGGTCGGGCTACCTGGCGCTGGTCTGCGTCCTGCCCGAGATCGTGCGCGCCGAACTGGGGAT
>SBFT01000072.1 GCA_006227805.1 Paracoccaceae bacterium | reverse complement strand
ATCGCCCGGCGGGAAAGCGAATTCGACCCCAAGGTCGTGTCGCCCGTCGGCGCGCTGGGGCTCATGCAAGTGATGCCGGGCACCGCGAAGATGATGGCGGGCAAGCTCGGCCTCGCCTACGAGCCCGGCCGGCTGACGGCAGACCCCGATTACAACGCGCGCCTCGGCAGCGCCTATCTGGCGGAACTGGTGGCGGAATTCGGGCCGGTGCCGGTGCTGGTCGCGGCGGGCTACAACGCCGGGCCCGGCCGCCCCCGCCGCTGGATCGGGGAACTGGGCGACCCGCGCGGCGGAACGGTGGACGTGATCGACTGGATCGAGTCGATCCCCTTTACCGAAACCCGCAACTACGTGATGCGGGTGGCCGAAAGCCTGCCGGTCTACCGTGCCCGCCTCGGCCGCCCCGACGCGGTGCCGCGGCTGTCGCAGGAACTGATCGGCCGCTAGCTAGGCCCCGGCCCGGCGGCTGCCTACCATCGCGATGCCGAGCACCTCGAGCACCTTCGCCTCGATCTGCGGCGCGTTCATCCCGGCGACGGCATACATCGCCTCCGGGCTCGCCTGGTCGATGAAGGTATCGGGCAGGACCATGCTGCGGAACCGCAGGCCGCGGTCGAACACGCCGTCCTCTGCCAGAAGCTGCGCGACATGGCTGCCGAAGCCGCCCACCGCGCCTTCCTCGACCGTGATCAGCGCCTCGTGATCGCGGGCGAGCCGCAGGATCAGGTCGCGGTCGAGCGGCTTGGCGAAACGCGCGTCCGCCACGCTGGGCCGGATGCCCCTGGCCTCCAGCGCCTCGGCCGCCTTCATCACTTCCGCCAGCCGCGTCCCGAAGGACAGGATCGCCACGCGCCCCCCCTCCTGGATCATGCGGCCGCGCCCGATCTCCAGCGGCTGGCCGCGTTCGGGCATCTCGACGCCCACGCCTTCGCCCCGCGGGAAGCGGAAGGCGATGGGGCCGTCATCATGCGCCGCCGCCGTGGCGACCATGTGGACCAGTTCCGCCTCATCCGCGGCGGCCATCACGACGAAGCCCGGCAGGTTCGCCAGGTAGGCGATGTCGAAGGCCCCCGCATGGGTGGCGCCGTCCGCCCCCACCAGCCCCGCGCGATCGATGGCGAAGCGCACGGGCAACCGCTGGATCGCCACGTCATGCACGACCTGGTCATAGCCGCGCTGCAGGAAGGTGGAATACATCGTGCAGAAAGGCCGCATCCCCCCCGCCGCAAGTGCGGCACAGAAGGTCACGCCGTGCTGTTCGGCAATGCCCACATCGAAGCACCGGCTGGGATAGCGATCGGCGAACAGGTTCAGCCCCGTCCCGTCCGGCATCGCCGCCGTCACCGCCACGATGCGATCGTCGCGGCCCGCCTGATCGATCAGCGCATCGGCGAAGACGCGGGTATAGCTGGGGGCATTGGACGGCGTCTTGACCTGCTCGCCCGTCACCACGTCGAAGCGCGCGGTCGCATGGCCCCTGTCGCGGGCACGCTCGGCCGGGGCGTATCCCTTGCCCTTCTTCGTCAGCACGTGGATCAGGATCGGCCCCGTCGCCCGCGCCTTCACCGTGCGCAGAACGGGAAGCAACTGGTCCAGGTCATGCCCGTCGATGGGGCCCAGGTAACTGAAGCCCAGTTCCTCGAAGAGCGTCCCGCCCACGGCCAGACCCTTCAGCATGTCCTTCGCGCGCCTGGCACCTTCGCGGAAGGGTTCCGGCAGCAGGGACACCGCGCCCTTGGCCGCGGCCTTCAACTCCTGGAACGGCTCCTCGGCGTAGAGACGGCTGAGATACGAGGACAGCGCGCCGACCGGAGGGGCGATCGACATCTCGTTGTCGTTCAGGATGACGATCAGGCGCTTTTTCAGGGCACCCGCGTTGTTCATCGCCTCGAAGGCCATGCCCGCGCTCATCGAGCCGTCGCCGATCACCGCGATGGCGTCGCCCAGCCCCTCGGGGGTCACGCCGCCCAGGTCGCGCGCCACGGCAAAGCCCAGCGCGGCGCTGATCGAGGTTGAGGAATGCGCGGCACCGAAAGGGTCATAGGGGCTTTCCGACCGCTTGGTGAAACCCGAGAGGCCGTCCTTCATCCGCAGCGTTCGGATCCGGTCGCGCCGCCCGGTCAGGATCTTGTGCGGATAGCACTGGTGGCCCACGTCCCAGATCAGCTTGTCGCGGGGCGTATCGAAGACGGCGTGAATGGCAACGGTGAGTTCCACGACGCCCAGGCCCGCACCCAGGTGTCCCCCGGTGACCGACACCGCGCTGATCGTCTCGGCCCGAAGCTCGTCCGCGACCTGGCGCAACTGACGGTCCGACAAGCCCTTCAGGTCGGCAGGCCGCGAGATACGGTCCAGAAGCGGGGTGTGCGGGCGGTCTGTCATCAATCGTCTTTCGGTGCGGGCGCGCGCGTCAGTGACGGCGCGAGATAACGAAACGGGCGGCCTCCCGCAAGCAATCTGCCTCGGCCCCGTAAACATCTAGTGCATCGCAAGCCTCGGTCACGAGGGTCGCCGCGCGGCGTTTCGCCCCGTCCAGCCCCAGCAGGGACACGAAGGTCGCCTTGCCCGCACCCGCGTCCTTGCCCACAGCCTTGCCGACGGTCGCGGCATCGCCTTCGACGTCGAGAATGTCATCGGCGATCTGGAACGCCAGACCCAGCGCCTGCGCATAGGCCGACAGCGCCGCGACATCCGCCGCGGCCAGCCGCGCCCCCGCCTCCGCCGACCACTGGATCAGGGCGCCGGTCTTGCCCGCCTGCAACGCGGTAATCTCCTCGAGCGTCAGCGCACGCCCCGCGGTTTCGGCGGCGATGTCCAGCGCCTGGCCCAGCACCATCCCCCGGGCGCCCGCCGCCCGCGCAAGGCTCAGCGCCAGGTCGGCGCGCACGTCGCCGGGCCCTACCCGGGGATCGGCGACCAGTTCGAAGGCCAGCGTCTGCAACGCGTCGCCCGCAAGGACGGCGGTCGCCTCGTCCCAGTGGCGGTGCACGGTGGGGCGGCCACGGCGCAGGTCGTCGTCATCCATGCAGGGCAGATCGTCATGGACGAGGCTGTAGGCGTGCAACGCCTCGATCGCACAGGCGGGCCAGATCGCGCGGTCCGGCGCCACGCCATGCAGCCGCGCGGATTCCAGCACGAGGAAACCGCGCAGCCGCTTGCCGCCGTCGCTGGCATAGTCCATCGCGCGGACCACCGGCAGGTCCTGCAAGCCCGAGAATACCTGCGCGAAGCCGGACTCGATCCGCGCTGCCGCCTCATCCAGCCGGGCGCGGAACAAACCGGTCACATCCCCTCGACAGGCTTGGTTCCCGTGGGCGCGCCATCGCCGTCCAGCGTGATCTGCGCCACCTTCTCCTCGGCGCGCTTCAATTCATCCTCGCAGCGTTTCTTCAGGGCCGCACCGCGCTCGTAGAGCGTGATCGAGGCGTCGAGCGGCACCTCGCCCTTCTCCAGCTGGTCCACCACCGCTTCCAGGGCGCGCATGGCTTCCTCGAAACTCATCTCGGCAACGTTCTTTTCGGTCATCTCGCGGCCTTCATCAGTTCGGTCACATGGGCGCGCACCGAGTGCGCCAGAGCAGTCAGATCATATCCGCCCTCGAGCGTCGAGACCACCCGTCCGCCGCAGACCTCGTCCGCCAATCTGCACAATTCGGACGTGACCCAGGCGAAATCATCGGTCTCCCAGTTCAGGCTGGCCAGCGGGTCATCCGCATGAGCGTCGAAGCCGGCCGAGACGATGATCAACTCGGGCGCGAAGGCCCTCAGGCGCGGAAAGACCTGCGCGCGGTATTCGGCGCGCATCTTCACCCCGCCGCTGTCGGGGGGCAGGGGCAGGTTCAGCACATTGTCATGCGCGCCGCGCTCCGAGGGATGCCCCGCCCCAGGCCAGAGCGGCATCTGCTGGCTGGTGATGACCAGCGCGCGCGGATCGTCCCACAGCACGTCCTGCGTGCCGTTGCCGTGATGGACGTCGAAATCCACCACCGCGACGCGGGACAGCCCATGCACGTCCAGCGCATGTTTCGCCCCGACCGCGGCATTTCCGAAAAAACAGAAGCCCATCGCGGTCTGCCGTTCGGCGTGATGCCCGGGCGGACGGATCGCGCAGAAGGCATTCCCCACCTCGCCGCCCAGCACCATGTCGACCGCCTTCACCACGGCGCCCGCCGCGCGGCCCGCCGCCGCCAGCGTTCCGGGCGACATCCAGGTATCGGCATCGATGGCGGCATGACCTGCCTGGGGCGCCCGGGCGCGCAAGCCCGCCAGATGCGCCGCCGGATGCACCCGCAACAAGGCGGAATTCTCGACCATCGGGGCGGCCACGCGCAGCAAATCCAGGTCGCGCAGGGCCGCCAGCACATGCTCCAGCCGCGCCACCCGCTCGGGATGCCCCTCGGGCGTGACGTGATCCAGGCAATCGGGATGGGTGATCAGCGCCGTTGCCATGCCTCTCGGTCCCCTGCTTCTTTCTGGTCCCAAATACGCAAATTCCCGAACCCGCGGTCCGCGCGACGCCGATCAGTCGGGCGCCAGCATGTAGCCCGCGCCGCGCACCGTCTGAAGGTAGCGCGGCTGCTTGGGATTGTCCTCGATCTTGCGGCGCAGGCGGGTGATCTGCACGTCCACCGCGCGCTCCTGCGCCTGGCCGCGGTCGCGGCCCAGATCCTCGACCAGCCTGGTCCGGCTCAGCGCCTCGCCGGGGACGGCGGCGAAGATGCGCATCAGTTGCGCCTCGGTCGCGGTCAGGCGGATCAGGTCCGCGCCACGCCACATCTCGCCGCGTTCGATGTCATAGCGGATCGGACCCAGTTGCAGGAATTTCGGCGCCGCCGCCTGGACCGAGGGTTCCGGCATCCGCCGCAGGATCGCGTTGATCCTCAGCAGCAATTCCTTCGGCTCGAACGGCTTGGCGAGGTAATCGTCCGCCCCGGCCTCGAGCCCCGCGATCCGGTGTTCCGTCTCGCCCCTGGCGGTCAAGAGCAGGATGGGCGTGTCATGGGTTTCGCGCAGCGACCGCGTCAGGCTGACCCCATCCTCGCCCGGCATCATGACGTCCATGACGATCAGGTCGAAATCCAGCCCCGCCAGCACGCGGCGCGCATGGGCGGCATCCCGTGCCGCCGTCACCAGGAAGCCGTTGCGCATGAGGAACTTCTTCAGCAATTCACGGATGCGCTCGTCGTCGTCGACGATCAGCAGATGCGCCTGGACGTCCCTCATTGCCCGGCATCCCGGAGCCGCACATGGGCGCGGCGCAATTCGGTATCCATCATGGCTTCCAGCACCTGGCGGAACCCGGCCACCGCCTCGGGTCCCGCCGCGCGATAGGCCGCGCGCATCCGGGCGCGCTGGGCGTCCGAGAGCCGCGCCTCGAGTGCTGCGCCCTTCTCGGTCAGGTGCAGATGGCGTTCGCGCTTGTCGACCTGGCCCACCCGGCTTTCGACCAGGCCGTCCTCGATCAGCGTGCGCAGCACCCGGTTCAGCGATTGCTTGGTCACGCCGAGGATCGACAACAGGTTGTTCACCGTCGTGCCGGGCGCGCGATTGATGAAATGGATCGCCCGGTGATGCGCCCGGCCATAACTCAGGTCGGACAGGATCCGGTCGGGATCGGCGGTGAACCCGCGATAGGCGAAGAACATCGCCTCGATCCCCTGCCGCAATTGTTCGTCGGTGAGATAGAGCAGGCTTTCGCCGGAATAGGATGCGGAACTGCGCAACTCGGACATCGGACGCTTCGGGGCCTTCTGGGTGTTTGTCGGCAGCTTACGTCAGCCTTGTTGACATTCCAACAGTGAAAAGGTATCGAATCGCAGTTTTGGCGCAATATCATGTCCGGATCGGACCCATTTGCGCAACAAATGCAAAGGCGCCAGGAGGATTGAGATGGCCACCTATGATGATCGCGACGGCAAGATCTGGCTCGACGGCCAGCTGGTGGACTGGCGTTCCGCCAGGATCCACGTGCTCAGCCATGCGCTGCATTATGCCTCGTCCGTCTTCGAGGGGGAACGCTGCTATGACGGCAAGATCTTCCTGGGCCACGAGCATTCCAAGCGTCTGCTGAAATCGGGTGAACTGATCGACATGCCGATCCCCTACACGGCGGAGGAGATCGACGCCGCAAAGGAGGCCGTGCTGCAGGCCAACGGACTGACCAATGCCTATGTCCGCGCCTTCGCCTGGCGCGGCGCGGGCGAGGACATGGGCGTCGCCAGCCGCCGCAACCCGGTGCGCATGGCCGTCGCGGCCTGGGAATGGGGCAGCTATTACGGTGACGCCAAGATGAAGGGTGCGAAGCTGGACATCGCCAAGTGGCGCCGCCCCGATCCCGCGACCGCGCCCAGCCAGGCCAAGGCGGCGGGCCTCTACATGATCGCCACGATGTCGAAGCACGCGGCCGAGGCGAAGGGATGCTCGGACGCGATGATGTTCGACTATCGCGGCTATGTCGC
>SBFT01000281.1 GCA_006227805.1 Paracoccaceae bacterium | reverse complement strand
TCGCCCAGCACGCCCACATCCATGCGCAGCACATCGCCGCCCTGCGCCCGGATCACGTCCGCCAGGTAGGTCAGTTCGGCATCCTTGGTGTCGTAGGTGCCCGCGATCAGGATGGTCTTTGTCATAGCTGGATCCACGCCGTCTTGAGGTCGATATACTTGTCGAGCGCATGCAGCGACTTGTCATGCCCGTTGCCGGACTGGCCGACGCCGCCGAGCGGAACGGTCATGTCCGCGCCGCCATAGGTGTTGACATGGACGACGCCCGCGCGGATGCCCGCGACCATCCGGTGCGCCCGCGACAGTTGCGAGGTCCAGACGCCCGCCGCCAGCCCGTAATCGGTGGCATTGGCCAGCCGCAGGGCCTCTTCCTCGGTGTCGAAGGGGGTGACGGTCAGGACGGGGCCGAAGACCTCCTCGCGGAAGACGCGGTCGGTGGGGGCAATGCCTGAAAGGATGGTGGGTGCGAAATAGGTGCCCCCGGTGTCCTGCAGGATGCGCCGGCCGCCCGTGA
This sequence comes from Paracoccaceae bacterium, assembly GCA_006227805.1. Classification (GTDB taxonomy): domain Bacteria; phylum Pseudomonadota; class Alphaproteobacteria; order Rhodobacterales; family Rhodobacteraceae; genus JAGYKE01. The sequence continues at coordinate 16,112 of SBFT01000281.1, read as the reverse complement.
CGAGATCGCCTTCGCGCATGAAACCCGCCACACGGGCAAGCTGCGCCTCGGAATTGATCGCACCCACCTGCGTCGCGGGGTCGAGCGGATCGCCCACGCGGAGGCCTTCCGCTTCGGCCTTCAGCAGCGCGAGGAACTCGTCATGGATGGCGCGTTCCACCAGCAGGCGCGATCCCGCGACGCAGACCTGGCCCGAATTGCGGAAGATGCCCATGGCCGAGACGCGCGCGGCATGGGCGAGGTCGGGCGCATCGGCGAAGACGATGTTGGGGGATTTGCCGCCGAGTTCGAGATATGTCCGTTTCAGGTTCGACCGGGCCGACGCCTCGAGCAGCCTCCGCCCCGTCGCGCCCGATCCCGTGAAGGCCAGGACGTCCACGTCCATGTGTTCGGCCAAGGCCGCGCCGGTGATCTGGCCGGGGCCCGTCACCACGTTCAGAACCCCCGGCGGCAGGCCGCAGTCGAGGCAGATCCGCGCCAGCCGCAAGAGCGACAGCGACGCGGTCTCGGCCGGTTTCAGCACGACCGAATTGCCCATCGCCAAGGCGGGCGCCAGTTTCCACGCCCCGATCATCAGCGGGAAGTTCCAGGGCACGATTGCGGCGACGACGCCCACCGGGGCACGGTGCACCAGGCCCAGCACATCCGGTGCGGTGGGCGCGATCTCGCCCGCGACCTTGTCGAGCGCCTCGGCGTAGTAGCGGAACGTGCCCGCGGCGCTGCCCGGTTCGGCCTTGAGCGCCATGGCGAGTTCCGTGCCGTTGTCGCGCACGCCCAGGACCGCAAGCTCGAGCGCCTGCGCCTCGATCGCGTCGGCGATGGCGTGCAGGACCTTCTTGCGCTGCGCAGGTGCTGCGCGCGACCAGCGGCCCTCGGCGAAGGCGGTGCGGGCGGCGGCGACGGCGCGGTCGACATCCCCCGCGCTGGCCGAGGCGATCGTGGTCAGTCGCGATCCGTCGATGGGGGACGTGACCTCGAGTGGCGCGCCCTCACCTGGCGTCCACGCGCCCGCAACAAGGAGTTCTTGCGGCGCGAGATCAATCCGCCGAAGCGTGTCGATGCGTGTCTGGTCTGCCATTCGGCCTCCTTCAGCTCGGCCCGTTCCAGCCAGATGCGGCGGAAATGGGCGGCGAGCACAAGCAAGATTACAACGAACAGGATGAAGGCGATGGGCCGGTCGATGAAGTCGAGAGGCTCCTTCACGCGTGCCATCCCGGCGCGCAGCTTCACCTCCATGATGCCGCCCAGGACCATGCCCAGGATGATCGGCACCACCGGCATTTCCAGCCGCTTGAGGATATAGCCGAAGACGCCGAACCCGGCCGCGATCAGGCAATCGGTGGCCGAGTTCCGCAGCGAATAGACGCCCACGAAACTGAGCGTCAGGATGCAGACGCCGAGGAACCGGTTGGGGATGCGAACGACCTGCATCAGGGGTTTCGTGGCGACCAGCAGGAAGGCCAGGACCAGCACGTTCAGGATCAGGAGCGAGATGTAGAGGGCGACGACGAAGTCCATCGAGTTCTGGAACAGGCCCGGGCCGGGCACGACGTTGTGCACGTAGAAGACCGAGAGCATCATCGCGGTCAGCGCCTCGCCGGGGATGCCCAGCGCCAGAAGCGGCACCATGGCGGCGGCGGGGACGGCGTTGTTCGCGGTCTCGGCCGCGATCAGCCCCTCGGACGAGCCGCGCCCGAAGTCCTGGGGCCGCTTCGAGGTGCGGCGCGCATAGGTGTAGGACAGGAACTGCGCGGTGAATTCGCCGACGCCCGGAATGATGCCCATGATCACCCCGAAGGAGGCCGAGACGGTGGCGACGCGGGGATGGCGGGTCAGTTCTCGCAGGCCCTGGAACAGCCCCTTGCGCAGCCTGGCCAGCCGGGTCTTCTCGTCCTCCATGGTCAGGAGGTAGAAGGCCTGGGACAGCGCGAAAAGGCCCATCACGACGACGATCAGGTCGATGCCGCCCGACAGGAAGGGTTGGTCGAAGGTGTAGCGCTGGGTGTATTTGACCGGTTCCAGCCCCACCGACTGGATGAAGATGCCCAGACCCGCCAGCGCCGCCGCGATCAGGGTCTGGCCGCGATGCGCCACGATCACGAGGATGATGCCCAGAAGGGCGGCCAGGAAGATCTCGCGCGAGCCGAACATGGGCGCGATACGGGCCAGGACAGGGGCGAAGAGGATCAGGCAGATCACCGAGAAGATGCCGCCGAAGAAGGACGCGGAATAGGCCAGCGACAGGGCGCGCTGCGGCTCGCCCCGGGTGGTCATGGGATAGCCGTCATAGGTGGTCAGCGCGTTGACGGCGGTGCCGGGCGTGTTGATCAGGATCGCGGGGATCGCGCCGCCATACATCGAGGACCCGTAGATGCCCAGCAGCACCGTCAGGCCCACGATCGGGTCCATGCTGAAGGTCGCGGGCAAAAGGATCGCGATGGCGACGGGCGGACCGACGCCGGGGATCGCGCCGATCAGGACGCCGCCGATCGAGCCCACCAGAAGCGCCAGGGCGACGTCCCAGCGCGCAAGGATCAGGAGGGCGTCGGCGATCAGGTCCATCACAGATACAGGATCGCGAACGAGCGCAGCGCGCCCGGAAGGTATTCATAGACCATCCCGCCGGGGATCTTCACCGACAGGAAGCCCTTGAACAGGATCACCACCGCCACCGCGAAGACCACGCCCAGCCCCAGCGTGACCCTTGTACGATATCCCATCCGCCACAGAAGCGCGGGCACGAAGACCATCGTCACCGGCAGGTATCCCAGGATCGGCACCACGAGGACATAGGCCATGAACCACAGGGCGAATTCCAGCACGCCCATCCATTTGCGCGCCTCGATCCGGTCGAAGCGCGTGACGTTCTTCCAGGGCAGGCGCCACAGGTGCAGGCCGCCTGCCAGCACCATCATCCCGAGGCCGATCGCCGGCCAGAAGCGCGGTTGCGCGGCCAGCTTCGATTTCTCGATCCAGACGGTCTCGCGTCCGATCTGGGACAGGAGCAGCACCGACACCGCCAGGAACCCCAGGGCGAACAGAAGCTGTCCGCGCCGGGGGCCGACGAATCTGCGCTCGCGTTCTGTGGTCATGCGCGACGTCCGGGATCAGGGGCGGTTGCGACGGGGTCGCGGGGGCCGGGCGGGCCCCCGCGCGCGCCGGGCCTACTTCAGCAGTTCGCTGATGCGGCCGACGGTCTCGATATCGGCGGCGATGCGTGCGGCCGAATCCGCGGCGTTCTGCCAATAGACCAATGCGCCGGTTTCCCTTGCCACGGTCTGGGCGCGCTCGCTCATCACCGTCTCGGAGGCCACCGCGATGATCTTGTCGCGCACGTCCTGCGGCGTGTCCTTGGTCACGAAGAGGCCGTTCCACAGCGCGATGTTCAGGCTGGGATCCAGTTCGCCGATGGTGGGGGCGTCCGGCACCAGGCTGATGCGCTCATCGGTGATGGCGACCAGGACCTTGACGCTCTCGAGGCAGGGCAAGATCAGTTGCAGCGTGGTGTTGATGACATCGGCGTCTCCACTGGCCAGCGTGTTGCAGTCCAGCGCGTCGAAGGCCGCGTCGCTGCCCCATTCGAAGCCCGCGTTGACGGCAAAGGCCTTGGTCACCTGCGTCGGCGTCAGCGGGTCGCCGAAATGGCCCAGCGCCACGTCGTTCTCCTTGGCGTAGGCCGCCAGTTCCTCCATCGTCGAATAGGGCGCGTCACCGGCGGCGGCGATCACGAAGGGATAGGTCAGGAAGATGCCCAGGGGGTCGAACTTCTCGGGCGTCAGTTCCGGGATGCCGATCTGGTGTCCGACCACCGGCACGCCGATCACGAAGGACCCGATCGTGTAGCCATCGGCCGGCGCGGTCGCCACCTCGATCGCCCCGGGGAAGGGGCCGCCGCCGCCGCCGGGCTTGTTCACCACGGCTGCCGGCACGCCATACCTGGCCTGGAAATCCTCGGCGATCATGCGGGTGATCACGTCTTCCAGGTCGCCCGGCGGCCAGGGCACGATGAAGTTCACGGGCTTTTCGGGATATTCGGCCAGCGCCGCACCCGCGCCCAGGCTGATCACGGCGGCCAGCGCGCCGCTGAGGATCCTGGTGGTCATGTCGTCTCTCCCTGATAATTGGTTCATTATTTGAACCGTTGGTTCTGATTTAGATTGACAGGCCGCTTGCCCTTCCGTCAAGTGAATTGAAGCGGCGCAGCCCTGCGAAATCAATCGCCGGGTCTCGCGCCTTGCCCGGAGACATCGCGCCACGCCATGGGAACCGTCAGCAAAGCCCTGTCCCTGCTGGGATATTTCAGCCAGACCCGGCCCGAGATCGGGCTGAGCGACCTGGCGCGGCTGTCGGGCATGAACAAGGCGACGGTCTACCGGATGATGTCCGAACTGGTGGAACAGGGATTCGCGGAACAGACCTTCCAGGGCAAATCCTATCGCCTCGGCCCCGAGGTCCTGCGCCTGGCCGCCCTGCGCGAGGCGGCGGTTCCGCTGCTGTCCGTCGCGCGCGAGATGCTGGCGCGGCTGTCCGAGGCCACCGGCGAGACCGCGCACATGTCGATCCTGCAGGGGGCGCGGCTGAACGCGCTGGCGCATCATTACAGCGCGCGCCACGGCACAAGGGTGACCATGGAGGATGCCGAGGTCCTGTCGTTCCACGGCACGGCATCGGGGCTGGCGGTGCTGGCCTTCTCGGACGCGGCCTTCGTCGATGGGGTGCTGGCCCTGCCGCTGGTTGCCCATACGGCCCAGACCGAGACGCGTCCCGAAGCGATCCGCGCCCGCATCGCCGAGGTGCGCCGGTCGGGCCTGGCCGAATCCGTGGGCGGCTTCGAGGCCGACGTGCATTCGCTGGCCGCCCCCGTCTTCGACGCGCAGGGCCGACCGCTGGGGGCGCTGGCCGTGGCCGCTCCGGTGGGGCGGATGACACCGGATCAATGGGCCTGCGCTGCGCATGACCTGCGCGCCTGCGCCGCCGACCTGACACGCCGGGTGGGCGGCTTCGCCCCCGCCCGGTTCACCGCACACATACCCGAGGAGGTCTGACCATGAAGGACATCAATTTCCTGAAGGAGAAGAACGCGAGGTCCCTTTGGCACCCGATGGCGCATCCGGCCGACAGCCTGGCGAACCCGCCCACCATCGTGACCGGGGCGAAGGGCGTGCGCATCTCGGATGTGGACGGGCACGAGGTGGTCGACGGGGTGGGCGGATTGTGGAACGTCAACCTGGGATATTCCTGCCAGCCCATCAAGGACGCCATCGCCGCCCAGCTGGACGCCCTGCCCTATTACTCGATCTTCCGGGGCACCTCGAACGACCAGGTGATCCAGCTGGCCGAGGAGCTGCGCGAATTCTTCGCCCCCGATGGACTGACGCGCGCCTTCTACACCAGCGGCGGGTCGGACAGCGTGGAAACGGCCCTGCGGCTGGCGCGGCAGTATCACAAGATCCGGGGCGAGGCGGGCCGGGTCAAGTTCCTCAGCCTGAAGAAGGGCTATCACGGCACGCATTTCGGGGGCGCGTCGGTGAACGGCAACGCCAATTTCCGCAGCGCGTATGAGCCGCTGCTGGCGGGCTGCCACCACATCCCTGCCCCCTATACCTATCGCAACCCCTTCAACGAGACCGATCCCGCGAAACTGGCGCAGCTGTGCCTGGCGGCGCTGGAGGACGAGATCGCCTTCCAGGGACCGGGCAGCATCGCCGCCTTCATCATGGAGCCCGTTCTGGGTGCGGGCGGCGTGATCCCGCCGCATGAAAGCTTCATGCCGGGTGTGCGCGAGATCTGCACGCGCAACGGGATCCTCCTGATCGCGGACGAGGTGATCACCGCCTTCGGACGCACCGGGTCCTGGACCGGATCGCGGCACTGGGGGGTCCAGCCCGATTTCGCCTGCACCGCGAAGGCGATCACCAACGGCTATTTCCCCTTCGGCGCGGTGATGATCGCCGAACATGTGGCCGAGGTGTTCGAGGGCGACGAGACGGGCCGCGCGGCCATCGGGCATGGCTATACCTATTCCGGCCACCCGGTCGGTGCGGCGGCGGCGCTGGCCTGCCTGGCCGAGATGCGCAGGGGCGATCTGCCGGGCAACGCGGCGGCGCGGGGCACGCAGATGCATCGGGGGCTGCTGGCGCTGCAGGACAAGCACGACATCGTCGGCGACGTGCGCGGCGGGCATGGCCTGATGAGCGCGATCGAACTGGTCGGCGACCGTGCGAAGAAGACCCCGATCGACAAGGGCACCGCCGCACGCGTGCAGGAGACGGCCTACCAGGCCGGCGCGATGGTGCGGGTCTCGGGGGCGAACATCATCCTGTCGCCGCCCCTCGTGGTGACGGAGGCGGATGTGCAGGTGATCCTTTCCGCGCTGGACAAGGGCCTGTCGGCGGCCTGAGGGCGCCCGGAAAGCTCCCAACTTCCGGGCCGGACTCTTGCGAAAATTCCGGTGCGAGGTCAGCTCTTGGCGTCGGGGGTGAGGCGCACGATCTGGGGACCCTCGTCCTGATCCAGCTCCTCGAAGTCAAAATTGTCGAGCTTCGCCGCGCGCTTGCCCGCGCGTTCTGCGGCGACCGTGATCCCTTCGACATCGCGGCGCGCCTGGTCGAAATGGGTCTCGAGCTTGCCCGCGCGTTCCAAGACCAGTTCCACGTCGCGATGCAGTTGCGTCAGCATCTTGCGGATTGCGCCCGCCTGTTCGCGCATCCGCGCGTCCTTCAGGATCGCCCGCATCGTGTTCAGCGTCGCCATGCAGGTGGTGGGCGACACGATCCAGACCCGCGCGGCGAAGCCGTCGCGCACGACCTGCGGCAGGCGGGCGTGGAGTTCGGCATAGATCGCCTCGGAGGGCACGAACATCAGCGCGCCATCGGCCGTCTCTCCGTCGATGATGTAGCGTTCGGCGATCGCCTTGATGTGGACGCGCACCGCGTTGCCGAAGTTGCGCAGCAGGCGGTCGGCATCCTCGCGCGTCTCGGCGCGGGCCAGCGCCTCGAAGTCCTCGAGCGGGAACTTGGCGTCGATGACGATGGGCCCCGGCGGGTTGGGCAGGTGGATCAGGCAATCGGCGCGCCGCCCGTTCGACAGCGTGTGCTGGAGCGCATAGGCATCCGCCGGCAGCGCCTTGTAGACGATGTCGGTCAGCTGGATTTCCCCGAACATGCCGCGCCGCTGCTTGTTCGACAGGATGTCCTGCAGGGACAGCACGTCGCCCGAAAGCTTGGTGATGTTGTCCTGGGCCTTGTCGATGGCGGCCAGGCGTTCCTGCAGCTGGGTCAGCGATTGCGTCGTCTGCTTGGACGAGCCATGCAGGCTTTCCTTCATCCGCTCCTGCATCTCGGCCAGTGCCCGGGCCTGGCGCATGGCGTTGTCGGCCAGCCGGTCCTGCATCTGTTGCTGGACCGCGTTCATGCGCATCTCGACCGTCTGGAGAATGCGGGTCTGGGCGCTGGTCTGGCTGTCCGACACCGTCTGCAAGCCGCCGCGCAGCTGGTCCTGTCCCTGCGCCAGCTGCTGCACGTTCTGACCCAGCCAGGCCATCTGCTGTGCCAGGGGCTCGGCCATGCGGGCGGACCGGGCGGCCGCGCGCAGGGCAAGGATCAGCAGGACCAGGATCAGCAGCACGACCGCGCCCCCTGCAAGGGCCGCGATCACCAGCGGATCGTCGAAGGCATAGCTCTGTCCGCCGATCTGGATCATGTGCGCCCGAACAGCCGTTCGATGTCCGAGAGCCGCAGTTCCACATAGGTCGGCCGCCCGTGGTTGCACTGGCCGGAATGGGGCGTCGCCTCCATCTCACGCAGAAGGGCGTTCATCTCCTCGGCGCGCAGGCGGCGGCCCGACCGGACCGAGCCATGGCAGGCGACGCGGGAGAGGATCGCCTCGATCCGCGCCTGAACGCCCGTGGTCTCGCCCTGGTCGGCCAGTTCGTCGAGGATATCGCGGACGAGGGCCTTCGCATCGATCTCGCCCAGGATCGCGGGGGTCTCGCGCACCGCGACGGCGCCGGGGCCGAAGGCTTCGATCCCCAGCCCCATGCGGGCCAGGTCCCCGGCCGCGTCCAGCAGGCGTGCGCGGTCGCTGTCGGACAGGTCCACGATCTCCGGGATCAGCAGCGCCTGAGCGGCGACGCCGGTCCCGGCCATCTGGGCCTTCAGCTTCTCGTAGACCAGGCGTTCATGGGCCGCGTGCTGGTCGACGATGACGATGCCGGTCTCGGTCTGGGCGATGATGTAGTTCTGATGCACCTGCGCGCGGGCGGCCCCCAGGGGCAAGGCCTCGGGCAGGCTGTCCTGCGGCGCCGCTTCCTCGACCCGGGCCGAGAAACTTGCCGTGAGATCCCCGAAACCGGGCGTCTGCGCGACCCAGGCGGCGCGCCGCGCGGCCTGCGAGGGGCGGTCCATCTGGTAGATGCGCGGCGTGGCTGCGGCCGGTTCGGGCCGCATCGCGCCCAGCGTCGCCGTCGCGACGGTGGTGGAGGCCCTGTGCCCCTCCTCGGCCAGCGCGTGGCGCAGGGCCGACACGATCAGCCCGCGCGCGAGGCCGGGATCGCGGAAACGGACCTCGGATTTCGCGGGGTGGACGTTCACGTCGACCAGCGTCGGTTCGCAATCGATGAACAGGGCCGCCATCGGGTGGCGGTCGCGGGCCAGGACGTCCATGTAGGCGGCGCGCAGCGCGCCGGTCAGCATCCGGTCGCGGACGGGCCTGCCGTTGACGAAGAGATATTGCGCCACGGCCGCCCCGCGCGAGAAGGTGGGCAGACCCGCATAGCCCAGAAGATGCAGCCCTTCGCGGGTGGCGTCGATGCGCAGGGCATTCTCGATGAAATCGCCGCCCATGACGCGCGCCAGCCTTGCGCCCAGCGCCCCGAAAAGATCGCCCTGTTCGGCATCCGCCCGGAAGACCTCGCGCCCTTCGCCGCCGCCCGAGACATCGCGCAGCGTGAAGCCGATACCCGGTTCTGCCATGGCGAGGCGCCTGACCACGTCGGCGATCGCCTGCGCCTCGGCCCGGTCGCTGCGCAGGAACTTCAGCCGCGCGGGCGTGGCGTAGAAGAGATCGCGCAACTCGACCACCGTGCCCGCGCGCAGGGCCGCCGGTTTCACCGCCTCGCTCTGCCCGCCCGCGACGCGGATCGTGGCGGCGTCGAAGCCCGCCGCGCGGCTGGTGATCGTCAGGCGGCCCACCGCGCCGAGCGACGGCAGAGCCTCGCCCCGGAAACCGAAGCTGTGGATGTTCAGAAGGTCGGACCCGTCGATCTTGGACGTGGCGTGCCGCGACAGCGCCAGGGGCAGGTCGTCAGGCGCCATGCCGCAGCCGTCATCGGTGACGCGGATCAGGGTCTTGCCGCCATCGGCGACATCGACCGAGATGCGGGTGGCGCCTGCATCGATCGCGTTCTCGACCAGTTCCTTGACGGCCGAGGCCGGGCGTTCCACGACCTCGCCGGCGGCGATCCGGTTGATCGCGCCTTCGTCCAATTGACGGATGACGGGGCGCGTTTCCCCTATCTTGCGGTCGATCTGGCCCATGCCCCCATACCTAGCATGGGCGGCGACGATTCTGAAACCGCTATCGAACGGCGTCAGTCATAGCGCAATTCGGTCGCCTTGCCGCGGAAGATGACATAGGCCAGTGCCGTGTAGCCACCGATCATCGGCAGGACGATGCAGGTGCCGATCAGGATGATGAACAGGCTTTCCGGCGCGCTGGCGGCTTCGTAGATCGTCAGTTGCTCGGGGACGACGTAAGGATAGAAGGAATAGGCCATCCCGAAGAAGGCCAGCGTGAACAGCACGATCGAGGCGACGAAGGGAAACCAGGCCCAGCTGTCGTCGGACGTGGGCAGACGGCGCAGGGCCAGCCACAGCAGGACCACCAGCGCACCCGACAGGATCGGCAGCGGCGCCAGGAGGAAGATCTCGGGGACCGAGAACCATTTCTGCCAGATGCGCGGGCTGACCAGCGGCGAGGCGAGCGAGATCGCGCCCAGCCCCAGCACCAGCCCCCAGATGCCGCCGCGCGCCCAGGCCACCGCCTTCCGTTGCAGATCGCCGTCGGTCTTCAGGATCAGCCATGTCGCGCCGATGAAGCTGTAGCCGACGGTCAGGAAGACCGCGGTCAGCGCCGCGAAGACCCAGGTCGCGGGGGTCTGTTCCAGGCCCATGATGTAGAGGCCCAGCATCCAGCCCTGCGACAACGACGTCATCAGCGACCCCGACCAGAAGGCGAAGTTCCAGCGGCCCTTGTGCGGCAATGGCGCCTTGACCCGGAATTCGAAGGCCACGCCGCGCAGGATCAGCCCGATCAGCATGATCGCGACCGGCAGGTAGAGCGCGGTCAGGATCGTGCCATGCGCCGCCGGAAAGGCCACCAGCAACAGACCGACCGCCAGGACGAGCCAGGTTTCGTTGGCGTCCCAGAAGGGGCCGATCGAGGCGACCATGCGGTCCTTCTCGGCCTCGCCCGCGAAGGGAAAGAGCACACCGACGCCGAGGTCGAAGCCGTCGAGCACGACATAGATCAGGATCGACAGGCCCATCAGCGCCGCGAAGGTCACCGGCAGCCAGCGGGCGGGATCGCCGAAGAGGTCCATCATCCGCCCTACTCCGCCGGGACCTGGGCCACGATCGCCTCGCCCGCAAGCGGCGTGCGGCGGCGCGGGCCTTCGCCACGGGCGGCCTTGCGCGCCAGGTAGAACAGGACCGAGACATAGGCCGCCAGCAGCAGGACGTAGATCGCGAGATAGGCCACCAGCGTCGTGCCGACGAAAGGCGCGGGCACGTCGGCCACGGCCTGTTCGGTGGTCAGCACGCCCTGGACCAGCCAGGGCTGGCGGCCGATCTCGGTCGTGTACCAGCCCGCGAGCGTCGCCACCCAGCCCGAGAAGGCCATAGGCACCAGCGCCCAGAGAAGCGGTTTTGGCAGCGCGCCCGCGTCGCGGCGGCGCGCCATGATCGCAACGGCGGTCCAGGACAGCAGCAGCATGGCCATGCCGGTCCCCACCATCACGCGGAAGGAATAGAAGACGGGCGCCACCGGCGGGTGCAGGGCGGTGCCGTCCTCGGCCACGAAATCGTTCAGACCCGGCACGACGCCGTCCGACTTGTGCGTCAGGATCAGCGAGGCGCCGTTGGGGATGGCGATTTCCATGGAATTGCTGCGCGTCTCCTCGTCCGGAACAGCGAAGAGCAGGAGCGGCACATTGGGCCCCGTCTCCCAGTTGCCTTCCATGGCGGCGACCTTGGCGGGCTGGTGTTCCAGCGTGTTCAGCCCGTGGAAGTCGCCGGCGAGAATCTGCAAGGGGATCAGCGCCGCGCCCAGGATCAGGCCCGATTTCAGCGTCGCGCGCACCTCCGCCCCGCGATCGCCGATCAGCCAGCGGAACGCCGACAGGCCCGCGATCAGGAAGGCGACCGTCAGCCCCGAGGCCAGCAGCATGTGCACCAGGCGATAGGGCATCGAGGGGTTGAAGATGATCGCCCACCAGTCGGTGGCGAAGGCGACGCCGTCGCGCATCTCGAACCCGGCCGGCGTGTGCATCCAGCTGTTCAGGACAAGGATCCAGAACGCGCTCATCGTGGTGCCGAAGGCCACGAGGAAGGTCGCCAGCGTGTGCAGCCAGCCCGGCACGCGGGAAAAGCCGAAGAGCATGATCCCGAGGAACACCGCCTCGAGGAAGAAGGCGGTCATGATCTCGTAGGCCAGAAGCGGGCCCGCGATGTTGCCCACCGTCTCCATGAAGCCCGGCCAGTTGGTGCCGAACTGGAAGGACATGGTGATGCCGCTGACCACCCCCATCGCGAAGGACAGCGCGAAGACCTTCACCCAGAAGCGATAGGCCTCCATCCACTTGAGATCGCCGGTCGCGTTGAAGCGCAGCTTGAAGAACAGCAGAACCCAGCCCAGCGCGATCGTGATCGTCGGGAAAAGGATGTGGAACGAGATGTTGGCCCCGAACTGGATCCGGGACAGAAGCAGAGTGTCCATGTCGCACCTGTCTGTTCGCGTCGAGCCTCACTTAGGGCCCCTGCGCGCGCATTCACGGGGGGTGCGACAGCTGGGCGCGGAACGGGCGCCGGAAGATCGAAACATCTTGAAATTCATGGCCTTGCATACGGCGGGATACCGCCGCTGCAAGGCCCGGGTCAGACGAACCAGACGTAGAAGTCGCGCAGCGCGTCGCCTTCCAGATCGCGGGTTTTCCTGACCTCCTTCTCCTTCATGTAGACGTGGTTCGCGACCAGCTCCGCGCCCACCGCCTCGGCCAGTGCGCGGTCCTGCGCCAGGTCCGCCACGGCGCCGGCCAGGTCGTTGGCCACGCCCTCGGTGGCATCCATGCGGTCAAAGCCGTCCCCGGTTTCCATGGGCGGCAGGGCATAGCCGTTCTCGACCCCCAGAAGGGCCGCCTGAAGGACCGCGGCCACGGCCGTGTAGGGATTGGCCGAGGCGTCCGCCATCCGGTGCTCGAGCCGCGCCTTGGCGCCGCCTTCGCCGCTGATCCGCGTGGTGACGTTGCGGTGGTCGCCGCCCCAGTTGCGCCAGTAGCCGGACAGCGATCCGGGCTGCAGCCGCAGGTAGGACGACGCGGTGGGCGCGATCAGCCCCGCCAGACCCCTGTGGTGATGGATCAGCCCCGCGATGCAGCCGCGCGCCAGATCGTTCATGTGATCGGGCCCGCCCTTCGGCCCGGTGGACAGCGCATTGCCCCCGGCCTCGTCCGCGAACGAGAAGTTGATGTGCATCCCCGATCCGCCCGCCTCGGCGATGGGCTTGGGCAGGAAGGTCAGCACGATGCCGTATTCCAGCGCGATCTCGCGCGCCAGAAGGCGGAACAGGACGATGTCGTCCACCGCCTTCACCGCGTCGTCGAAGGTCAGGGTGTATTCGTATTGCGGGCTGTCGAATTCCGACGTGATCATGTCCAGCCGGAAGCCCAGGTCGTCGGCCACTTCCCAGATCCGGTCGTTGAACCGCAAGGGGTCGGCGAAGGGTCCGGTGCCGTAGACCACGCCGCCCGGCGCGTCATAGGGCATCAGGCGGCCCTGGTCGTCGGCCTGAAGCGCGAAGGCTTCCAGTTCGATCCCGATCTTGGGGGTCAGACCCCGCTTCGCCCAGGCCGCGACCGCGCGCTTCAGCGCCCCGCGCGGGCAGAGCGACAGGGGCGCGCCGTCCTCGTCGACCAGATCGCCGAGGACGACCTTGGTCGCAGGCTCCCACCCGTCGCGGATGTCGTCGTGACGCCAGTGCAGGCCCATGTCGGGCAGGCCCGCCTTGACCTTGGCATGGGGCGCATCCAGCAGGTCCTTGTCGTAATGCGTGCCGAAGGTGCCCAGGCAGAAGCGGGTTTCGCCATCGCCGATCTTGTGGTGCGGCAGATACTTGCCCCGCATGATGCTGAGATGGTCGCAGAACAATGCGCGCAGACGGTCTTTCATCCTCACTCTCCCTCAGGCCCGTCTGACAGTGACGGGCAAAGACTTGATACCGCCCACGAAGTTCGAGCGCAGGAACCGGTGCGGCCCCGCCGCCTCGATCGCGGTGATGCGGGACGCCAGTTCCTGGAACAGCACGCGCACTTCCAGGATCGCCAGCCACATGCCCAGGCAGACATGCGGCCCGCCCTGCCCGAAGGACAGATGGCGGTTCGGCCTGCGGCCGAGGTTCACGCGGAAGGGATCGTCGAACATCGCCTCGTCCCGGTTGGCGGACGCGAACCAGTAGAGCACCTTGTCGCCTTCACGGATCGTCTTTCCGTGCATCTCGACATCGCGCGTCGCGGTGCGGCGGAAATAGAGCGCGGGCGTGGCCCAGCGGATGATCTCGTCGGGCGCGGTGTCCCAGACCCCGCCCGCCTGCATCTGGCCCAGAAGCTCGGGCTGGTGGCACATCGCCTGCATGCCCGCCGCGATCGAATAGCGCGTGGTGTCGTTGCCGGCGGCCACCAGCAGGCAGAAGAAGTTGCGGAACTCGGTCTCGGATATGGTCTGGCCGTCCTCGTCGGGTTCGAGGATCAGGTGCAGCACCCCGTCGGTATCCCCGCGCGCCGCCTTCGACGCCATCAGGTCGCGCGCGTAATCATAGAGCTCGGCCCCCGCGGGCGAATTGAAGGGCATCATCCGGAACGCGTCGGTGTCGAGCTTGTCCATCACGTGATCGGTGAAATCGGGGTCCGTGTTGGCGATCAGCGCGTCGCCCTTCTGCACCAGCCAGGGCAGGTCGGCGTCGGGCGTGCCCATGATCCGGCCCAGCATCCGCATCGGCAACTCCCGCGCGATCAGTTTCGTCGCATCGAAGGTCCCATGTTCCAGAGCGCCGGGCAGGATGTCGCGGCAGATGGCGCGGATATCCTCCTCGAAGCGCGCCACGGTGGGCTTGGCGAAGGCGCGCGTCAGCTTGCGGCGGACGCGGGTGTGATCGGGGGGATCGGTTTCCTGGAAGGTGCGCCGGGCGAGGTATTCCTCGTAGGTCTGGTCCTCCATGCGGATGCCGCGCGCCGAGGAAAAGACATCCGGCTGGCGGTTCATCGCCTCGATGTCGGCATGGCGGGTGACCGACCAGAAGGACTGCCCGTCGGCATAGTCGGTCCAGTGCAGAGGGTCCTCGCGGCGCAGGCGGGCGAAGGTGTTGTGCGGCGGGCCCTGCTCGAACGCGTCATGGCTGGTCAGATCGGCATGGCCGTCATCATGGGGCGTCCAGACCGTCATGGGCTTGGCCTTTCCTTGGTCCCTTAACATGTGTAGATTATAAGGGCTTTGGCCAAAGTAAATGGAATTTCGCACCGATGCATCTGGCCATACTGGTCACCAATACCGACGAAAGCGCCTTCGCGCAGCGACATCCCAAGGATGGCGAGAAATTCCCCGCGATGCTGCACGCGGTGCGGCCCGACTGGCGGTTTTCGGTCTGGCAGGTGAAGGACGGCGATTTTCCCGCGACCCTGGCGGGGCTCGATGGCGCGATCCTGACCGGCAGTCCGGCCTCGGTGCATGACGACGCGCCCTGGATCGCGCGGCTGATGGACCTGATCCGCGAGATGGACGCGAGGGGCCTGCCGATGTTCGGGGCCTGTTTCGGCCACCAGGCGATCGCGCTGGCCCTGGGGGGCGCGGTCGGGCGCAACCCGAACGGCTATGTCCATGGCCTGACCCACAGCCGCCTGACGCATCGCGCGCCCTGGATGTCGGACCTGCCCGATCCGCTGCGCCTCTATGGCAGCCATGTGGAACAGGTGACGCGGCTTCCCGAAGGGACATGGCCGGTGGCCTCCTCCGAGGATTGCCCGATCGCGGGGTTCGTGAAGGAGGCGCGCATCTTCACCACCCAGCACCACCCGGAAATGACGCCCGGCTTCATCGCCGCCCTGACCGACGAGATGGCCGATTACCTTGGCCCGGACGTCACCGCGCGCGCCCGAGCCAGCCTCGGCGAACCGGCGGACAGCCTCGCCTTCGCCACAAGCGTCGCGCGCTTTTTCGAGGCGGCCTCTTCCCCGGGATCGTGAATGCCACGGCGGGAGGTCCGCGTGACCGGGGGCCAGAGCCCGCGACTTTGCTCAAATCTTGTGCGAAAGGCGAATGCCTGTGCCTGCGAGGCTGTCGGAATCGCGGCCCCCGACGCAAGGCCATGGTCAAGGCCCGGATCCGGTGGCTAGTCTGCCGCACAGACTCGCAAGACCGACGGAGCCCGTCATCCAGGATCTCACCCCCATCGCCGTCCCCGTGACAGGCCAGCCGCGCGCGGCGGGCGAGGTCCGGCTGTCGTCCAAGCGGCTCGGCGCGCGCTCGGTGATCGACGGGCTGCGCCAGGCGGGCTCGCTCAAGGCGCTCTTTCCGCGCACGGGCGAGGATGCGCTGACCGGGGTCCTGCTGAACACCGCGGGCGGGATCACCGGGGGCGACCGGTTCGATGCCGGCCTGCAAGCGGGCGCGGGCACGGCCCTGACGGTCACGACCCAGGCGGCCGAACGCGCCTATCGCGCGCAGCCCGGCACCACGGGCCGGGTGACGAACCGGCTGGCCGCGGGACCCGGCGCGCGGCTGGACTGGCTGCCACAGGAGACGATCCTGTTCGATGGCGCGGCGCTGACCCGGCGCACCGGGATCGAG
>SBFT01000123.1 GCA_006227805.1 Paracoccaceae bacterium | reverse complement strand
CCGTTCATGCAGTAATCCCCGGTCGAGGTCCAAACCTCGCCCTTGCGCACGATGAAGAAGTTGCACGCATTCGTCGTGTTCACGAAACCATGCACGTCCAGCATCAGCGCCTCGTCCGCGCCGGCTTTTTCCGCGGCGATGCAGGCAAGGATGCAGTTCAGCTTGGAATGACTGTTCAGCTTGGGATCCTGCGTCATCGGCAGACCGCGCATGTGCGGAACGGTCGCGAGGCGGATCGGACGGGGCAGCCTTGGCCGGGAATGTTCCATGATGATCACGATCGTCGGCCCCTGGCGCGACAGGCCGGGATGCTGGAAGGGCCGCGTCTTGACCCCCCGCGTCACCATCAGGCGGGCATGGGCGTCGGTGGTCATGCCATTGGCTTCCTGTGTCTCTAACAATGCGTTCATCACCTGATCCGGCGTCATGCCGATGTCCAGGTCGATGGCCTTCGCCGCCTCGAACAGGCGTTCGACATGCTCGCCCAGAAACGCCCAGTGCCCGTCATAGAGGCGCAGGCCCTCCCACACGCCATCGCCCAGCATGAACCCCGAATCGTAGACGCTGACCATCGCCTGCGCCTTGGGCACGATCCTTCCGTTCACGTAGATCAGGATCGCCTCGTTCCGGGCGTCCTCCTCGGCCTGGTGCGTGGTGATCTTGTCGGTCATGGGCGCCCCTCCTGTCGGGCGGAACGCTAGGCGGGGCGGAAGACCTCGCCAAGCGGTAAAATGACTTCACCTGAGCGTGACCCAGCCCATCAGGGGATTGCGGGACGCAGGCTTCGGGCGCAGCCTTCCCAAGTCAGGAGGTGCGCCATGAACCGTTTCGACCAGATCAAGCCGATCATGCTGGCCATTCTCATCGCCACGGGGCTGATGCTGAGGTCCCATCAGGCCGATGCCGCCGAGACCGACGTGCTGACCGTCGCAGGCGGCTGCTTCTGGTGCGTCGAAGCCGATTTCGAGAAGGTGGACGGCGTGCGCGAGGTCGTTTCGGGCTATACGGGCGGCACCGTCGCCAATCCGTCCTACAGACAGGTCACCGCGGGCGGCTCCGGGCATTACGAGGCGGTGCAGATCATTTTCGACCCCGACGTGATCTCGCGGGCGACGTTGCTGTCGATGTTCCTGCGATCAGTCGATCCGACGGATGCGGGCGGACAATTCTGCGACCGCGGAGACAGCTATCGCACCGCGATCTTCTTCGGCGATGCGGATGAGAAGGCACAGGCCCAGGCGGCCGTGGCCGAGGCGCAGGCCGCATTGGGTCAGCCGATCGTGACACCCGTCCTGCCCGAAAGCGCCTTCTACCCGGCCGAGGCCTATCACCAGGATTACTACAAGGGCAGCAAGCTGATCCTGACCCGCTTCGGCCCCAGACGCCAGGCCGTCGCCTACCAGATGTATCGCGACGCCTGCGGCCGGGATGCGCGTGTCCGCGAGCTCTGGGGCAGCGCCGCGCCCTTCGCCGGCAGCTAGGCGCCCATCAGGTCCTGCACATCCCGCAGATCGGGGATGACGTCGGCGGTTCCGTGCCGCGTCACCATGATCGACGCGGCGAGGTTGGCCTGCGCGATCGCCTGCGGCATCGGCAGACCCCGATCGAGGCCCGCCAGAACATAACCGGTGAAGGTGTCGCCCGCCCCGGTCGTATCGACGGCCTGAACCGGGCGCGCCGGGAAATCCGTGGTCTCGCCCCGATGAAGCCATGTGGTCCCCTCGGCCCCGCGGGTCACGATGACGTCCGGAGCGGGCAGATCGCCGGGCGCAAGGCCGGTGGCCTCCTGCAATTGCCGCGCCTCGACCGCGTTCAGGATCAGCATGTCCAGCATCGGCAAAAGGGCCTGCACGGCTTCGGGCTGAAAGGGGGCCGCGGCGTAGCAGACGCACATCCCCTTGTCATAGGCCTGTCTTGCGGCCCTGACCTGGGCGTTCGTTTCGTTCTGCATCAACAGCAGGTCGCCCGGACTGGCCTGGGACAGGGCCGCATCGACCAGGGCTTCGGGGATCGCGCGGTTGGCGCCGGGATAGATGATGATCTGGTTTTCCCCATCCGTGTCCACGGCGACGATGGCATGGCCGGTGGGTTCGTCGACTTCAGCGATGTGGCGGGTGTCGACACCGTATTCCAGCAGACGCTGCACTGCCCAGCGTCCGTCCCGACCGACCGCCCCGACATGCAGCACATGCGCCGCGGCCCGCGCCGCCGCGACGGACATGTTGGCGCCCTTGCCGCCCAGGAACTGCCGGAAACCTGTCGCCGCCAGCGTTTCCCCGGGCCCGGGCAGACGCGGCACCGCATAGATCATGTCCGAATTGATCGAGCCGAGGTTCCAGATCGCCATGCGTCAGCCGATCTCGCAGGAGGCGAGAACCGCCATGTTCAGGATATCGTTCGCGGTCGAGACGGTGGAACAGATCTGGATCGGCTTGTCGACGCCCGCCAGGATCGGACCGATCACGGTGGCGCCGCCCATTTCCTGCATCAGCTTGGTCGAGATGCTGGCCGAATGGCGCGCCGGCACGACAAGGATGTTGGCCGGACCTGTCAGGCGCGAGAATGGATACTGCGCCTGGGCCTTCGCGTTCAGGGCGACGTCCACGGTCATTTCGCCCTCGAACTCGAAATCGACGCCGCGGCGCTCGAGGACCGCAGGGGCCTCGTGCATCTTGGTGGCGCGCTCGGACACCGGATAGCCGAATGTCGAGAAGCTGACAAAGGCCACCCGCGGCTCCAATCCCATGTGCCGCGCCACGTCCGCCGCGCGTTCGGCGATCGTGGCCAGATCCTCGGCATCGGGCCATTCATGCACCAATGTGTCGGCGATCAGGACGATCCGCCCCTTTTGCAGGATCGCCGTGATCCCGGCGGCACCATGGGCCGCGTCGGCGTCGAAGACATGATTGATCCGATCCAGCACATGCGCCGACTTGCGCGTGGCGCCCGTCACCAGACCGTCGCCATGACCATGGGCCAGCATCAGGGCCGAAAAGACATGGCGATCCCGGGCAGCGAGCCGGTGAATGTCCTGCCGGTCAAAGCCCTTGCGCTGCAACCTTTCGTAGAGAAAGGCCTTGTAGGTCTCGAGATGCGGAGTGTTGGCGGCATTCACGACCTCGAGTTCCGGAACCGCGTCCCCCAGTCCCGCGGCCTCGAGCTTGGCCGCCACGTCATCCTGTCGCCCGACGACGACCGCCGTCCCCAGGCCCGAGCGTTGATAGGTCACGGCCGCACGCAGGACGCGCGGATCATCCCCTTCGGCAAAGATCATCCGGGCCTGCGCCGCCCGCGCGCGCGCATTCAGGCCGCGCAGGATGCTGGCGGTCGGGTCCATCCGGGATTTCAGACCGGCCTCGTAGGCTTCCATGTCGATGATCGGCCGCCGCGCAGCGCCGGTCGCCATGCCGGCCCTGGCCACCGCGGGGGGGATGC
Source organism: Paracoccaceae bacterium (assembly GCA_006227805.1). Classification (GTDB taxonomy): domain Bacteria; phylum Pseudomonadota; class Alphaproteobacteria; order Rhodobacterales; family Rhodobacteraceae; genus JAGYKE01. The sequence goes on along the minus strand of SBFT01000123.1, from coordinate 3,060 downwards.
GATGGATCAGGCGCGGATCGAAAGGGGTGGGGATGATGTAATCCCGTCCGAAGGACAGGTTGCGCCCATAGGCCAGGGCCACTTCGTCGGGAACATCCTCGCGCGCCAGGGCGGCCAGGGCCTGGGCGCAGGCGATCTTCATCTCGTCGTTGATGGCGCGGGCGTGGATGTCCAGCGCCCCGCGGAAGAGGTAAGGAAAGCCCAGGACGTTGTTCACCTGGTTGGGATAATCGCTGCGTCCCGTGGCGACGATGGCGTCGGGGCGGATCTCCTGTGCCTCTTCCGGCGTGATCTCGGGGTCGGGGTTCGCCATGGCGAAGATGACCGGGTTCGGCGCCATGCTGGCCACCATGTCCGGCGTCACGGCCCCCTTTGCCGAGACACCCAGAAACACGTCCGCGCCCTTCATCGCTTCCTCGAGGCTGCGCAACTCGGTCTTCACCGCATGGGCCGACTTCCACTGGTTCATCCCCTCGGTGCGGCCCTGGTAGAGCACGCCCTTGGTATCGCAGACGATGCAGTTCTCGTGTCGCGCGCCCATGGTCTTCAGAAGCTCGATACAGGCGATCCCCGCCGCGCCCGCGCCGTTCAGAACGATCCGGCACTCCTCGATCTTCTTGCCCGAGATGTGCAGCGCATTGATCAGCCCGGCGGCGCAGATGACGGCGGTGCCGTGCTGGTCGTCGTGGAAGACGGGGATGTCCATCTCCTCCTTCAGGCGCTGTTCGATGATGAAGCATTCGGGCGCCTTGATGTCTTCCAGGTTGATCCCGCCGAAGGTGGGGCCCATCAGGCGCACCGCGCGGCAGAATTCGTCCGGGTCCTCGGTGTCCAGCTCGATATCGATCGAATTCACGTCGGCGAAGCGCTTGAACAGGATCGACTTGCCCTCCATCACCGGCTTCGACCCCAGCGCGCCCAGGTTGCCAAGACCCAGAACGGCAGTCCCGTTCGAGATCACGGCGACCAGGTTGCCCTTGTTGGTATAGTCGTAGACGGTCTCGGGGTTGGCCGCGATCGCTTCGCAGGGGACGGCAACGCCGGGCGAATAGGCCAGGGACAGATCGCGCTGGGTGGTCATGGGAACGGTGGGCGTCACTTCCCACTTGCCGGGGGTGGGTTCCAGGTGGAACGCAAGGGCCTCTTCCGGGGTGATCTTTGTCTTGGACATCTTGGGCGTGTTCCTCCCTGCCGTCCAAGCCTCATAGCCCAGCGCGGCACCGCCCCGCAACGACGATGCGTTTTCGCCTTTCACGCCCCGGACGGGATTTGTAGACTTTGCCGGGGCAAGACACCGGGGGGCAGTCTGTTGGGCACCATCACGCCGATGATGGCGCAGTATCTGGAGATCAAGGCGGCGCATGGCGATGCGCTGCTGTTCTACCGGATGGGCGATTTCTACGAGATGTTCTTCGATGACGCGGTGGCCGCGGCGCAGGCCCTGGACATCGCCCTGACGCGGCGCGGCCAGCATCTGGGCGAGGACATCCCGATGTGCGGCGTGCCGGTTCATGCCGCCGAAGGTTATCTGCTGACCCTGATCCGCAAGGGGTTCCGCGTCGCGGTCTGCGAGCAGCTGGAAAGCCCCGCCGAGGCGAAGAAACGCGGCTCGAAATCTGTGGTCAGGCGCGACGTCGTGCGCCTGGTCACGCCTGGCACCCTGACGGAAGATGCGCTGCTCGAGGCGCGGCGCCACAACTTCCTGGCCGCCTATGTCGAAGTCCGCGAGGATGCCGCGCTGGCCTGGGCCGACATCTCGACCGGGGCTTTTCACGTGATGCCGCTGTCCCCCGCCAGACTGGGTCCCGAACTGGCGCGCCTGGCGCCGTCCGAACTGATCGTGACCGAAGCGGCGGAAGGCGACATTGCTCGATTAGCCTCTGATCTCGGCGTTTCGACGACAACGCTGGGACGGGCCAGTTTCGACAGCACCGCCGCCGAGAAACGGCTCTGCGATATCTTCGGCGTCGGCACGCTGGAGGCTTTCGCGCCGTTCGGGCGGGCCGAGATCTCGGCAATGGGGGCGCTGGTCGATTACCTCGACATCACGCAGAAGGGAAACCTGCCGCGCCTGCACCCGCCGCAGCGCGAAGCTGTCTCGCAGGTGGTCCAAATTGACGCGGCGACGCGCCGGAACCTGGAACTGACCCGTGCGCTGTCGGGCGGGCGTGCGGGATCGCTGCTGGACGCGATTGACCGCACTGTGACGGCAGGTGGCGCAAGGTTGCTCGAGGCGCGTCTGGGCAACCCGGCCCGCGACCCCGACGCCATCAACGATCGCCTCGATGCGATCGAATGGTGTGCGGACGGGGATTGGAGCGCGCGCCTCCAGGATGCGCTGCGGAAGGTTCCCGATCTGGACCGGGCGCTGTCGCGACTGTCGCTGGGCCGCAGCGGGCCGCGTGACCTGGCCGCGATCCGCGCAGGCCTGACGCAGGCGGACAGGATCGCCGGTTTCCTGCCGGACGACCTGCCCGCCCAGATCGGCCGGGCCCGCGCGGACCTGGGCGGACAGGACGACCTGATCGATCTTCTCGACCAGGCGCTGATCGCCGAACCGCCACTGCTGACCCGCGACGGCGGCTTCATCGCGCCCGGATACGATCCCGACCTGGACGAAGCGCGCACCCTGCGCGACGAGGGGCGGTCGGTGATCGCGCGGATGCAGAAGCAATATTCCGACCAGACCGGGATCGCGTCGCTGAAGATCAAGCACAACAACGTGCTGGGATACTTCATCGAGACCACCTCGACCCATGCCGAAAGGATGCTGTCGGCGCCGCTCAGCGAAACCTTCATCCACCGCCAGACCACGGCCAACCAGGTGCGCTTCACCACGGTGGAATTGTCCCAATTAGAGACGAAAATCCTGAATGCCGGGGCGCAGGCTCTGGAGATCGAGAAACGTCTCTTCGATCGCCTTGCGGCCGAGGTCCTCGAACGGGGCGCCCGGATCTTCGCCACCGCCCGCGCCCTTGCCGAGCTGGACGTCGCCGCAGGGCTGGCCGACCTGGCCCGGGGCGAGGGCTGGTGCCGGCCGGTTGTGGACACATCGCGCGA
>SBFT01000077.1 GCA_006227805.1 Paracoccaceae bacterium | reverse complement strand
GGCACCACGTTCAGCGCGCCGGGCGGCAGCCCCGCCTCCTGCGCAAGGTTAGCGAAGGCCAGCGCGGTCAGGCAGGCCTCTTCCGCCGGTTTCAGGACGCAGGCATTGCCCGTGGCCAGCGCCGCACCGACCGACCGGCCAATGATCTGCATCGGATAGTTCCAGGGCACGATATGACCCGTCACGCCATGCGGTTCGCGCAGGGTATAGACGGTATAGCCGGCAAGATAGGGGATGGTTTCGCCCATCAACTTGTCCGCCGCGCCGCCGTAGAATTCGCAATAACGCGCCAGGGCCAGGGCGTCCGCACGGGCCTGGGTCAGGGGTTTGCCCACGTCCGCCGCTTCCAGCGCCGCCAGGTCGTCCACCCGCGTCGTCACGATCTGTCCCAGCCGCGTCAGGATGCGCCCGCGTTCCGTCGCCGTCATGCGGCCCCAGTCGCCGTTGCGGGCGGCCTGGGCCGCCATGACCGCCGCGTCGATATCGGCGGCCTGACCCCGCGCGATACGGGCCAGTTCCGATCCGTCGGAGGGGTCGATCAGGGGCAGGGTCTCGCCCCCCTTGGCGGGCACCCATGCGCCGCCGATCAGGCAGAGAGAGGGGTCGAACCAGGGGGTGGTCATGGCGAAGGCTCCTTGATGGTGAAATGCAGCGACCCGGATTGATGCGGTGTCAAGGGTGGACCGCGATGGGCGCGCGCGAGAGGGGCCAGGACGGTCTGCCAGAACGACTCCGCCCCGGTCGCCGCGCGGGCGACACCCAGTTGCCATCGTCCCGGATGGCGTGTCAGCGCCGCCCGCGCCGCGCGCGTGCCGAGACCCGCGCGGCGGGCTTGCGGCAAGACGTAGAATTCGCTCATTTCATGGGTGCCGCAGGACAGGCGCCGGATCAGCACGAAGCCCTTGTCAGAGCCTGATACGCGGATCGTCAGCACGTGGCGCGCCGGATCGTCCAGGACCTGCGTGATGCGGTCAGGGGTTGGGGCGGGCAGGTCCGGGGCGATCTCGGCCAGGTAGGGGCGCAACATGGCCAGGAAGGCGTCGCGATCCCCGCGGGCAAGGGGCGCCAGGTCCATCATGCGGCCCCCAGGTCGGGCAGGACCGGCGCGGCGGCGATCAGCCTCTGCGTATAGGGATGCGAGGGCCTTTCCAGGACCTCCCGCGTCGGTCCTTCCTCGACGATCTCGCCTGCCTGCATGACCATGACCCGGTCGGTGACGGACCGCACCACGCTCAGATCGTGGCTGATGAACAGGTAGGTCAGGTCGTATTGCCGACAGAGCTCGGCCAGCAGGTCGAGGATCTGCGCCCGGACCGAGACATCGAGCGCGCTGACCGCCTCGTCGAAGAGGATCAGTTCGGGCCGGATGATCAGGGCGCGGGCGATGGCGATGCGCTGGCGCTGCCCGCCCGAGAATTCGTGGATGTATTTTCCCGCATCGCCGGGCGTCAGGCCGACGGCGGTCAGGGCCTCCGCGATGGCGGCCTCGCGTGCGGCGCCCCGGGGCGGATCGGCAAGCAGGTGGAAGGGTTCGGTGATCAGCCGCCCGACCCGGTGGCGGGGGTTGAAGCTGCCGTAGGGGTCCTGAAAGACCACCTGCATCCGTCGGCGCACGGCCAGGTTGGGCCGGTGCCCGGTGAAGACCGGCTGATCCCCCAGCAGGATCTGACCCTCCTGCACCGGCTCGAGGCCCAGAATTGCCCGTGTCAGGGTCGATTTCCCGCAACCGGATTCACCCACCAGCCCCACGCGCTCGCCCTTCTGGATGGTGAAGCTGACGTCCCTGACCGCGCGGAACCACCCGGGCTTCCCGAAAAGCCCCTTGCGTGGCAGCCGATAGTCGCGGCTGACATTGCGGACCTGCAACAGGGGGACGGGCGCAGGGCACGGCGGCAGGTCGACCCGGTGCCTCGACGCCGCGAACAGCATCTTCGTGTAGTCGTGCCGCATTCCGGACAGGAGCGCGCGGGTCGGCGCGCTTTCGACCACCTCGCCCCGGCGCATCACGGTGATCCGGTCGGCCATGTCGGCGACGACGGCCAGGTCGTGGGTGATCATCAGCATCCCCATGCCGTCCTCGGCCACCAGCGTCTTCAGCAGGTCGAGGATCTGCGCCTGCGTGGTCACGTCCAGCGCGGTCGTGGGTTCGTCCGCGATCAGAAGCTTGGGGCGCAGGGCGATGGCCATGGCGATCACCACGCGCTGGCGCTGACCCCCCGACAACTCATGCGGATAGCGCGTCAGCGGAAACCGGTCCTGGGGCAGGCCCACCCGCCCCAGCACCTCGGCCGCGCGCTGGCGGGCGCGGTCGCGGGGCAGGGCGGTGTGGATCAGGATCGTCTCCATCACCTGGTCGCCGATCGTCTTGACCGGGTTCAGGGCGGTCATCGGTTCCTGGAAGACCATGCCCACGTCATTGCCCCGAATGTCGCACATCTGCGTCTCGGACAGGGTCAGGACGTCGACGCCGTCCAGCACCACCCGACCCGTGGCCTGCGCCCCGTTCGGCAGCAATTGCAGGATCGCGAGCGCCGTCATCGACTTGCCTGATCCGCTCTCGCCGGTGACCGCGTGGACTTCCCCGGGCGCGATGGACAGGGACACGTCGCGCAGGATCGGCGCGCCGTGGATGGACAGGGACAGGTCTTCGATCTGCAGAAGGCTCATGTCCGCGCCACCCGCAGCCGGGGGTCGAGGTAATCGCGCAGACCGTCCCCCATCAGGTTCAGACCCAGAACCGTCAGGATGATCGCCACGCCGGGGATCAGCGCCAGGTGCGGCGCCAGGCTGACCAGCGTCTGCGCATCGGCCAGCATCCGGCCCCAGCTGGGCGTGGGCGGCTGCGCGCCGAGGCCGACATAGGACAGCGCCGCCTCGGCCAGGATGCCCAGCGAAAACTGGATAGTGCCCTGCACGATCAGCAGGTTGGCGACATTGGGCAGGATGTGTTCCACGCTGATCCGCGCCGCCGACTTGCCCGCGACACGGGCGGCCAGGATGAACTCGCGCTCCCACAGCGACAGCGCCGCGCCCCGGGTGATCCGAGCGAAGACGGGGATGTTGAAGATGCCGATGGCGATGATCGCGTTGATCGCCCCGGCGCCGAAGACGGCGGTGATCAGGATTGCGATGACCAGCGACGGAAAGGCGAAGATCAGGTCGTTGCCCCGCATGATCAGCTCGTCCAGCCACGATCCCTTGCGCGCGGCGGCCGCCAGCCCCAGCGGCACCCCCAGCGCCATGCCGATGCCCACGGCCACCAGCGCCACCGCGATCGAGGTGCGCGCGCCCACCATGATCATGCTGAAGATGTCGCGCCCGAAATGATCGGTGCCGAACCAGTGCACCGCGTTGGGCCTCTGCAGCTTCTCGGGGATGTTCATCGCCGCGTGGTCGAACGGCGTCCACACGAACGAGATCAGCGCCGCCAGAACCACCAGCGACGACAGTGCCCCGCCCAGCCAGAGGTTGCGCCTCATGTCCGCGACCTCAGCCTTGGATCGACGGCGGCATAGGCCAGGTCGACGAGGAAATTCACCACGATCACCGCGAAGACCAGCAGCATCACCACCGATTCCACGACGATCAGGTCGCGCGCGCTGATCGACTGGAAGATCAGACGTCCCAGCCCCGGCAGGTAGAAGACCTGTTCGATGATGATCGCCCCCGCCATCAGGAAGGCGAATTGCAGCCCGATGATGGTCAGCACCGGGATCAGCGCGTTGCGCAGGCCGTGCCGCCACAGCGCCTGGCGGCGGCTCAGGCCCTTGGCGCGGGCGGTGCGCATGAAGTCCTCGCCCAGGATGTCCAGCAGCGAGGACCGCATGACCCGCGCCAGGATCGCCGCCTGCGGCAGGGCCAGCGCGATGGCGGGCAGCGTCAGCGAATGGATGCCTGCCCAGAACCCCTTGTCCCAGCCCGCGAAGCCGCCCGCGCCGAACCAGCGCAGGTTGATCGCGAAGATCAGGACCAGCATCATCGCGAACCAGAAGTTCGGGATCGCAACGCCCAGCTGCGTGGCCCCCATCACCGCGACATCGCCCGCGCGGCCCCGGCGCGCCGCCGCGTAGATGCCCGCTGGAAAGGCGATGAGTGTCGACAGCGTCAGCGCATAGAGCGCCAGCGGCAGCGACACCCAAAGCCGATCCGCCACCATGTCGGCGACCGGCGTGCGATAGGTGTAGGACGTGCCGAAATCCCCTGTCAGCATGCCTCCGACCCAGTCGAGATAGCGTTCCCACTTCGGCACATCGAGGCCCAGTTCCGCCCGCAGCGCCGCCAGCGTGTCGGGCTGGGCGTTCATCCCCAGCATGAACTGCGCGGGATCGCCCGGCGCGACCTCGATCACGAAGAAGATCACCAGGCTGGCGACGGCCAGACTGATGATCAGCGAGATCAGGCGTTTGAGGGCATAGCGGAGCATCTGGGGCGACGTTAGGGGCGCGCGCGGTTCCGGTCCAGATGGCCGAGGTGTCTTGCGCGCCGATTTCTTGCAAAGAAATCGGTCCGGAAACTTTGCAAGTTTCCGGTGCCGTCGCGCCCGGGGCGGGCTATGTCCCGGATCATGACACCGCGCTTCATCGGACACGAGATCTATCGCCGCTCGACCTATGGCACGTGGCATCCGCTCCGGGTGCCGCGCGTCTCGACCGTGATGGACCTGTCGCGTGCGCTGGGCTGGCTGCCCGAGGCGCAATTCGTCCAATCCCCGCGCGCCAGGCCTGCCGCGCTGACCAACTGGCACCGGCCCGAATACATTGCGGCCCTGCAGAGGGCCGAGGCCGCACAATCCGTCAGCCCCGAGGACAAGGCGCGCTTTCACATCGGAACCGTCTCGAACCCGGTTTTCCCCGAGATCTTCCGGCGTCCCGCCACCGCCGCGGGGGGCTCGATCCTGGCGGGCGAGATGCTGGCCGCGGGCGGGATCGTCTACAACCCCGCGGGCGGGACGCATCACGGGATGCCCGACCGCGCGAACGGGTTCTGCTATCTGAACGATCCCGTGCTGGCCATGCTGTCCTTGCGCGCCCGTGGCGTGCGGCGCATCGCCTATGTCGATATCGACGCGCACCACCCCGACGGGGTCGAGGCGGGCTTCGCCGGCGATCCCGATTGCCTGATGATCTCGGTCCACGAGGAGAACCTCTGGCCGAAGACCGGCCGCTTGGACGATGACGCGGGCGGCAACGCGCTGAACCTGCCCGTCCCGCGCGGCTTCAACGACGACGAGATGGCCCATGTGCGCGACCGCCTGATCCTGCCCGCCGTCGCCGCGTTCCGGCCCGATGCGATCGTCCTGCAATGCGGGGCCGATGCGGTCGAGGACGATCCCCTGTCGCATCTGTCGCTGTCGAACAACGCCCATTGGGACGTGCTGCGCGGGCTGATGGGCATGGCGCCGCGCCTGCTGGTCCTGGGGGGAGGCGGCTACAACCCCTGGACGGTGGGGCGGCTCTGGACCGGGGTCTGGGGCGTGCTGAACGGGCATGAGATGCCGGATCGATTGCCGGAGGCGGCGCAGGCGGTGCTGCGCGGGCTGTCCTTCAAGGGAAACCGGCGCGGCAGGAACCCGCCCGGGGCATGGTTCACCACGCTGCGGGATGACCCCCGACACGGCCCCGTGCGGGACGAGGTGCGGGAACGGGTGCGGGTGCTGGCGGCGCGGTCGCGGGTCTGGGTCTGAAACGCTGGGCGCCGCCTAGACGGCCACCAGACGCTGACCGTCCACGCCGGTGATGCGCGCGCCGACGATCCGCCCTTCCGGTTGCGCCGCCGCGAAGGTCACTTCGGTGAATTGTTCGGTCCGGCCCATGTGCGGGCTTTCCATCAGCACCTTGTGAGCGCGCCCCACCTGCGCCTGAAGGTGCCGCGCCACCGCCGCGTCGCCAGCTTCGCGCAGGCGTGCGGCACGCGCGCGGATCGCGCGCCCGTCGACCTGGGGCATCCGTGCCGCCGGCGTGCCCCGACGCGGCGAATAGGGGAAGACATGCAGCCAGGTCAGGCCGCAGTCCTCGACCAGCTTCAGCGAATTCTCGAAATGGGCCTCGGTCTCGGTCGGGAAACCCGCGATGATGTCCGCGCCGAAGGTCATGTCGGGGCGCAGGCGGCGCGCCTCCTGCGCGAACCGGATCGCGTCGTCGCGCAGGTGGCGGCGTTTCATCCGTTTCAGGATCAGGTCGTCGCCATGCTGCAAGGACAGGTGCAGATGCGGCATCAGGCGCGGTTCGGTGGCGATGGCCTGCATCAGGTTCTCGTCAGCCTCGATCGAGTCGATCGAGGAAATGCGCAGGCGCGCAAGATCGGGCACTAGTCTGAGGATGCGCAGGACCAGATCGCCAAGACGCGGTGCGCCCGGCAAATCGGCGCCCCAGGAGGTGAGGTCGACGCCGGTCAGCACGACTTCGAGGAACCCCTTGTCGACCAGCCGCTTGATCTGGTCCACGACGACGCCTGCCGGGACCGACCGCGAATTGCCGCGCCCGTAGGGGATGATGCAGAAGGTGCAGCGGTGATCGCAGCCGTTCTG
>SBFT01000135.1 GCA_006227805.1 Paracoccaceae bacterium | reverse complement strand
CGCGACGAAGAACCTGATGGACATGCAGCCCGGCGACGTGCCCGCGACCTGGGCCGATGCCAGCCTGTTGGAGCGCCTGACCGGATATCGCCCGCGGACCGACATCCGCGCAGGGATGGCCGAATTCGTCGCCTGGTATCGCGAGTATTACGGCGCATGACCCGCACCCCGCGAGCGCGCGCGCGCAACCTTGCCCTTGGGCTGACCGCGCTGATCGCGCTGGCGATCGGGGTCCTGTCGCTGATTCCGCTGCCGCAGGGTCCGGACCTGCCCGGGACCGACAAGACGCATCACCTGATCGCCTATGGCGCGCTGGTCCTGCCGCTGGCCACCCTGGCGCCCCGCAGCCTGCTGTGGCTGGTGCCGCTGGCCCTGGCCTATGGCGGCGCGATCGAGCTGATCCAGCCTCTCACGGGCCGGTTCGGTGAATGGCTGGATCTGGCGGCCAATGGCACCGGCCTTCTTCTGGGCGCCGGGCTGGGGCTGATCCTGAACCGCGTCCTGGCGCTGGGCCGTCACCTGACCGGGTGACGCCGCCGCACGCTGCCGGGACGCCCCGGCAGGGACAGGCGCGCATCGTTTCGCGCCTGCTCGGACACCACCTTCCCCCTGGCGATGACGCAGAGCCGGTCGGGCCGCAGCCTGACCGCCTCGATCGGGTCACCCGCATCCAGCACCACCAACGACGCCATGGCGCCGACCCGCAGGCCATAGAGGTCGAGGTGCAGGATCCGCGCGGGAACTTCCGTCACCATGTCGAAGCAGCGCCGCATCTCCTCGGGCGATGTCATCTGCCCCACGTGCAGGCCCATGAAGGCCACGTCCAGCATGTCGGCGGTTCCCAGCGAATACCACGGGTCGCGCACGCAATCCTGACCCCAGGCGACGGGAATGCCCATCGCCTGCATCTCCTTCACCCGCGTCAGGCCCCGGCGCTTGGGGTAGGTGTCATGGCGGCCCTGAAGGACGATGTTGATCAGGGGGTTCGGGATCGCGGCCAGCCCGGCCTCGGCCATCAGGGGCAGCAGTTTCGAGACATAGTAATTGTCCATCGAATGCATCGAGGTCAGGTGCGATCCCGCCACCCGGCCCTGAAGCCCCAGCCGCTGCGCCTGATGGGCCAGCGTCTCGACATGGCGCGACAGGGGGTCGTCGGTCTCGTCGCAATGCAGGTCGACCAGCAGGCCCCTGTCCGCCGCGATCCGGCACAAGGCCTCGACCGAGGCGCGTCCCTCCTCCATCGTGCGTTCGAAATGCGGAATGCCGCCCACCACGTCCACGCCCATGTCCAGCGCCCGGATCGTGTTGGCCTGCGCGGTCGGGTCGCGGAAGAAGCCGTCCTGCGGAAAGGCCACAAGTTGCAGGTCGAGATAGGGCTTCACCGCCTCGCGCACCTGCAACAGGGCCTGCACGCCCTTCAGGCTGTCGTCGCAGGTATCGACATGGCTGCGGATCGCCAGCAGGCCCATGCTGACCGCCCAGTCGCAATAGGCCATGGCGCGGTCGATCATGGCGTCGATCGTCGTGATCTCCTTCAACTCGCCCCAGAGCGCGATGCCTTCCAGCAGCGTGCCCGAGGCATTGATGCGCGGCGTGCCGTAACTCAGCGTCGCGTCCAGGTGGAAATGCGGATCGACGAAGGGCGGGCTGACCAGGTCGCCGGTGGCATCGACCACGCGGCCAGCCGTGCTGCCCGCAAGATCGCCCATCGCCGCGATGCGGTCCCTGACGATCCCGATATCGGCAGTGCTGCCGTCCGGCAGCGTGCCGCCGGTGACGAGGATATCGAATTCGGCCATCAGCGTTCTCCACGGTTGTAGGGCACCATCAGCGCGGCAGGCACTTCGGCGCGGCGCGACATCAGGACCAGCGCCAGGATCGACAGGACGTAAGGCACCATCAGGAAGACCTGATAGGGCACCAGCGCGCCCAAGGGGGTCTGCTGCATCCGGATCTGGAGCGCGTCGAAGGCGGCGAAGAGGATCGCGCCCAGCACCGCCTTGCCCGGCCGCCAGGCGCCGAAGACCACCAGCGCGATGCAGATCCAGCCGCGCCCGTTCACCATCTCGAAGAAGAACGAGCTGAAGGCCGACATGGTCAGGAAGGCCCCGCCGACCGCCATCAGGCCCGATCCCACGATCACCGCGCCCATGCGGATCGCGGTGACGGACAGGCCCTGGGCCTCGACCGCGGCGGGGTTCTCGCCCGCGGCGCGCAGCGCCAGGCCCAGCGGCGTGCGGTAGAGCACCAGCGCCACGACCCCCGCCGTGATCAACGCCAGATAGGTCAGCGGCGTCTGCGAGAACAGCGCCTCGCCCAGGAAGGGCAGGTCGGACAGGACGGGAATGTCGACGGGCTGGAAGGGCTCGATCCGGGGCGGGCTGCTGACCTGGGGCAGGGCCAGGCGATAGGCGTAATAGGCGGCCGACGTGGCCAGAAGCGTCACGCCCAGGCCCACCACGTGCTGCGACAGGCCCAGGGGCACCGTCAGCGTCGCGTGCAGCAGGCCGAACAGCATCCCCGCCGCCATCGCCACCATCACGCCGGGCCAGAGGCCCATGCCGGAATAGACCGCCATCCATCCCGCGAAGGCGCCGATGACCATGATCCCCTCGATCCCCAGGTTCAGCACGCCCGCGCGTTCGCAGATCAACTCGCCCATCGTGGCGAAGATCAGGGGCGAGGCGATGCGCAGCACCGCCGCCCAGAAGCTGCCCGAGATCAGGATGTCGATGATCTCCACCGCGCTATCCCCGCACCAGCCGGAAGCGCGTCAGCAGGATCGCGACCACCATGAAGAGAAGCGCCGTGGCAAGGGAGATGTCGGCGATGTAGGTCGGCACCTCGGCGGCGCGGCTCATGCTGTCGGCGCCGACGAAGACGCCCGCCACGAAGATGGCCGAGACGACGACACCCAGCGGATGCAGCAGCGCCAGCATGGCGACGATGATGCCGGTGTAGCCGAAGCCGGGCGACAGGTCCAAGGTCAGGTTGCCCTTCAGGCCCGCGACCTCGGAAAAGCCCGCCAGTGCGGCAAGGCCCCCCGACAGAAGCGCGGTCTTGACGAGGACACGGTTCACCGGGATGCCGGCGAAGCGCGCGGCATTGGGGTTCAGGCCCACGGCGCGGATCTCGTATCCCAGGGTCGTGCGCGTCTGGATCACCCAGACCGCGACCGCCGCGATCAGCGCCAGACCGAAGCCCCAGTGCAGGCGCAGGCCCTCGACCAGGCGCGGCAGGCGTATCTCGCGCGGCAGGGACTCCGTCTTGGGCCAGCCCATGCCCATCGGGTCTTTCAAGGGACCCTCCAGCAGAAGCGAGATGAAAAGCAGCATGATGAAGTTGAACAGAAGCGTCGTCACCACCTCGTCGACGCCCATGCGCACCTTCAGCAGGACCGGCACCAGCAGGACGACCGCGCCGGCGACGATCGCGGCCAGCGCCATCGCCGGGACCGCCAGAACGCCTGGCAGGCCCATCTGGGTGCCGATCACGACGGTCATCAGCGCGCCCGCGTAAAGCTGCGCCTCGGCGCCGATGTTCCAGAGTTTCGCGCGGAAGGCGACGGCGACGGCCAGCCCGGTGAAGATCAGCGGCGTCGCCCGGTTCAGCGTTTCCAGCGCGGCGAATTTCGAGCCCGCCGCCCCCTTCACGATCAGGCCCAGCGTGGCGAAGGGATTGGCGCCCGCCAGCATCGCCAGGACGCTTGCGACGACCACCGTCGCGCCCAGCGCCAGCAGGGGCAGGCCCAGCATCCGCAGCAATCCGGGATCGGCGACGGGTTCAAGCCGCATCGGTGAACCCCTGTCCCGCCATCCAGGCGCCCAGGCGGGCCGGTGTCATCGACCCGCGCGGGAAGGCCGGGGACAGGCGGCCCGCGGACATGACGTGGATCACGTCCGACAGCGCCAGGACCTCGTCCAGGTCCTCGGAGATCAGCAGCACGGCGGCGCCTGCGTCGCGGGCGGCGATCAGACGCTCCTGCACATAGGTCAGCGCGCCGATGTCGAGGCCCCGCACCGGCTGGTTCGCCAGGATGATGCGGGGGGCGGCCTCGAGCGCGCGGCCCAGGATCAGTTTCTGCATGTTGCCGCCGGACAGAAGGCGGATGCGCGCCTCCGGCCCCGGGCAGCGCACGTCATAGGTGGTGATGATCGCCGCCGCATGCGCGCGCGCCGCGCGCCAGTCCATCCAGCCCCTGCGGCTGAACTGGCCCGTGGCATAGGCTTCGAGGACGGCGTTCTCGGTCAGGGTGAAATCGGCGATCGATCCGGTGGCGTGGCGGTCCTCGGGGATGCGGCCGACGCCTGCATCGAGGGCGGCGCGCGGGGACCACTCGGTCACTTCGGCCCCCGCGACGACCAGCGCGCCGCCTGCGGGCGCGGTGACGCCGCCGATCACGTCGGCCAGCGCGCTCTGTCCGTTGCCGGACACGCCGGCGATCCCGGTGATCTGGCCCGCGCGCAAGGCAAGGTCGATGCCCGCCAGGCCCGACCTGCGGCCCTGCGCCGGCAGGCTGACGCCGCGCAGCTCCATCAGCACCTCGCCCGGCGTGCCAAGTCCGGGATGGGGCAGGGCCACTTCGGCGCCCACCATCATCTCGGCCAGCTTGTGGCGGTCGGTGTCGGCGGTCGCGACCTCGCCCGCGACGCGGCCATGGCGCAGCACGATCACGCGCTGCGAGATGGCCATGACCTCGTGCAGCTTGTGCGAGATGAAGATCACCGACAGCCCCTGCGCGGTCGCGCGGCGCAGGGTGTCGAACAGGGCATCGGCCTCCTGCGGGGTCAGGACGGCGGTGGGTTCGTCCAGGATCAGGATGCGCGCGTCGCGGTAGAGCGCCTTGAGGATCTCGACCCGCTGGCGTTCGCCCACGGAAAGCGATCTGACCCGCGCGTCCGGGTCGACCGCCAGGCCGAAATCGCGCGACAGGGCGGCGATGCGGTCGCGCGCGGCGGCCCGCCCCAGGCCCGCGCGCCACAAGGATTGCGTGCCCAGCACGATGTTCTCGGTCACGCTCAGGTTCTCGGCCAGGGTGAAGTGCTGGTGCACCATGCCGACGCCGGCCTTCAGCGCCGCCCCCGGAGCCCCCGGGGGCAGCGTCTCTCCGAAAATCTCGACCGTGCCGGCATCCGCGGTGTAATGACCGAAGAGGATGTTCATCAGCGTCGTCTTGCCTGCGCCGTTCTCGCCGAGAAGCGCAAGCACTTCACCCCTTGCCAGGGCAAAGCCGATGTCATCGTTCGCGGTCAGTTTCCCGAACCGCTTGGTGATGCCGGTCAGGCGCAGGACGACGTCCTGCGCGGCGGTCGTCTGCGTCATCAGGTCGAGGTCGGCTCGGTGTCGTTGACCTCGACGGTGAAGGTGCCCGCCCGGATCGCCGCCTCGCGTTCCGCGACGAGGTCGAGTGCCGCCTGCGGCACCTTGCCCTCGAAGGTTCCCAGCGGCGCCAGCGAACAGCCGCCTTCCTTCATGTAGCTGTAGATGCCGTAGTTCTTGGCTTCGAAATTGCCCTCCGCCACGCGGGCGAGTGCCGCCTGCAATGTCGGTTCGAAATGCCACAGCGCCGAGGCGACGACGGTCTCGGGGTAGTCGCCTTGCGTGTCGATCACGTTGCCGATCGCAAGGACGCCGCGTTCCTTGGCCGCGTCCGAGACGCCGAAGCGTTCGGCATAGAGCATGTCGGCGCCGTTCTCGATCATCGCGAAGGCGGTTTCCTTCGCTTTCGGCGGATCGAACCAGGACCCGATGAAGCTGACCTGGAAGGTCGCGTCGCCGCGCATCTCGCGCACGCCGGCCATGAAGGCGTGCATCAGGCGGTTGACCTCGGGGATCGGGAAGCCCCCGACCATGCCGATATTGCCCGTCTTCGTCATCGACCCCGCGATGATGCCCGTCAGGTAGGACGCGTCCTGGATGTAGTTGTCGAAGACCGCCAGGTTGGGATAGGCCGGATCTTCCAGGAAGGACGACCCCAGCAGGAACGCGGTTTCGGGATAGTCCAGCACCACCTCGCGCGCTTCCTGTTCCACGCCGAAGATCTCACCGATGATCAGCTTGACGCCGGCCTCGGCATATTCGCGCATCACGCGCGGATAGTCGGTATTGGCGGTGTTCTCGCTGAAGGTGTAGGTGATCTGGCCCGCGGCCTTCGCGGCTTCGGCGGCGACGTGGATGCGGCTGACCCATTGCTGTTCGACCGGCACCGTATAGATGCCCGCGACGCTGATCGGGTCGGCGGCCAGCAGGCGGCCGGGCGCAAGGCCGAGGCCCGCCAGAGTCGCGGCGCCGGCGCCGCCCAGCAGCAGACCGCGACGGTCGATCAGACCGGTTCCGGGATGAAGAATTGGCATGGTTTTGTATCCCCCTGGATGGTGTTCTGCCCGGCAGCTAAGCGCCGCGTCGCCCGCGACCGGAATGGCGGAACACTGACACGCGGGCGCGGGCTTTGGAAGATGCCGCTTTTGCGGGCAGCACCCGGCGAACGGCCCCGGAAACGGGCACAGGCGCAAAGCCGGGCCGCCGCGCGCCACGGCCGCGCACCAA
>SBFT01000035.1 GCA_006227805.1 Paracoccaceae bacterium | reverse complement strand
GCGGATGAAGGCGCCCATCTCGAGGTTCTCCTCGACCGTCATCGAGGTGAAGATGTTCGAGGTCTGGGGCACGAAGCCCATCCCCTTGATCACGCGGTCCTGGGGCGACAGGCTGGTGATGTCCTCGCCATCCAGGCGCACCGATCCCTGCCGCACGTCCAGCATCCCGAAGATCGCCTTCATCGCCGTGGACTTGCCCGCCCCGTTGGGCCCCACGATCACCGCGATCTCGCCCCGGTTCACCGCGACCGTGCAGGCATGCAGGATGTCGGGGCCCTTGCCATAGCCGCCGGTCATCGTGTCGCCGATCAGGAAGGCCTCCGAGGTCTTCATCGCTCTTCCCGTCCCGGGCGACGCCTTCAACGTCCCCGTGCCGTTGGGATTGGTGATCGAGGCGTCCCTGTTGCCGCGATCGTCCTGGTAGGGATTGTCACCCATGCCCGGCCCCCGTCTTCCTCTCGCCCCAAATATCCCGGGGAGCGCGAGGGGCGGAGCCCCTCGCATCTGTCGGACGGACGCAGTCCGTTCGAAACATCCTCATGCCTCCACCTTCGCCTTGTTCTTCAGGCCGGTGCCCAGGTAGGCCTCGATCACCTGTTCGTTGGCCTTGATCTCGGCCAGGGTGCCTTGCGCCAGCACACGGCCTTCGGCCATGCAGATGACGGGATCGCAGATCTTGCCGATGAAATCCATGTCATGCTCGATCACGACGAAGGTATAGCCGCGTTCCCTGTTCAGCCGCAGGATCGCGTCGCCGATCGTGTTCAGAAGGGTGCGGTTCACGCCCGCGCCCACTTCGTCCAGGAAGACGATCTTGGCGTCCACCATCATCGTCCGGCCCAGTTCCAGCAGTTTCTTCTGCCCGCCCGAGACCTGCCCCGCCTTGTGGTCGGCCAGGTGTCCAATGGTCAGGAATTCCAGCACCTCGTCGGCCTTCGCCCGCAGGGCGCGCTCTTCCTCGGCGATGCGCTTGCGGCCGAACCAGGTGTTCCACAGCTTCTCGCCCGACTGGTTGCCCGGCACCATCATCAGGTTCTCGCGGCAGGTCATCGAGGCGAATTCATGCGCGATCTGGAAGGTCCGCAGCAGTCCCTTGTGGAACAGCGTATGCGGCGGCAGGCCGGTGATGTCCTCGCCATCCATCACCACGCGGCCCGACGTCGGTTTCAGAACGCCCGCGATCACGTTGAAAAGCGTGGTCTTTCCCGCGCCGTTCGGGCCGATCAGCCCGGTGATCGAGCCCTTCTCGATCGACAGCGTGGCGCCATCCACCGCATGAAACCCGCCGAAATGCTTGTGCACGTCCTGCACGTCGATGATCATCGGCAACCCCCTGTGCCCGTGTTGCCCGGGCAGCGTTTCTTATGGAAAACAGCCCGACCCACCGGGCCGGGCTGTTCAATGTCTCGGCCGGACCGGATCAGCGATACTTCACCGTGGTGATCTTGCCGTCCGTGAAGGTGATCTGGCGGTAGTTGCCCGCCGATTCACCCGGTCCGATCAGTTCGACCGCGGTCGCGCCGACATAGTCGATGTCGCCGCCGTTCTTCAGGATTTCCAGCGCCTTGGCCAGTTCGCCGGGGAAGATCTGCTCGCCGGGGGCGTTGGCCACTTCCATGACCTTGGCGGCATAATCGCCCGGTTCCACCGAACCGGCCGCCTGCATCGCCAGCATGATCAGCGCGGCAGCGTCATAGCTTTCCGGCGCGAAGGCGCTGGTGGCATCGAAGCTGTCGCCCACCAGGTCCTGGAAGTTCGCCGCACCCGGGCTGTCGGTGCCGGGGAACTGGCCGGTGGAACCGTCGATCTCGGATCCGAAGTTCTCTTCCAGCTTGGCGCCCACCATCCCGTCGGGGAAGTGGAAGCTGTCGAACGCGCCCGAGTCGAGTGCGGCGCGCACGATGCCCGAGCCGCCGCCATCGACATAGCCCGCGACGACAAGGCGCTGACCGCCCGCCGCCGCCAGCGCGCCGACTTCGGCCGAATAATCCGCCTTCTGGTCTTCATGCGCCGCGCTGATCGTGACCTTGCCGCCCGCGGCTTCGAAGGCCGCCTGGAAGCTGTCGGCCAGACCCTTGCCGTAGTCGTTGTTGACATAGGACACGGCGACTTCGGTGATGCCTTCCTCCATCAGGATCTCGGTCATCACGACGCCCTGGCGCGCATCCGACGGCGCGGTGCGGAAGAACAGGCCGTTATCCTCGTTGTTGGCGTGGCTCAGGCCGGGCGAGGTGGCCGAGGGCGAAATCATCACGATGCCGTTCGGCACCGCGACGTTCTGCAGGATCGCACCGGTCACGCCCGAGCAGTCCGCGCCCATGATCCCCTTGACGCCATCGGCGGTGACGAGGCGCTCGGCCGCGGCGGTCGCGGCCGCGGCGTCGATGCAGGTGCTGTCCGCGCGCACCGGCGTCACGGTCATCCCGTCGAGCAGCATCCCCGAGTCGGTGACTTCCTTCATCGCCATTTCCGCGCCCGCGCCCATGTGCGGGGTGATCGATTCGAGCGGTCCGGTGAAGCCCAGGATGATCCCGATCTTCACTTCCGACGCCTGGGCGGCGCCGGCCATCAGAGCGGTGGCGGCGGTCGCCAAAAGCAGCTTTTTCATCATTATTCTCCCAATATTGGAACGTCTTTTGCGTTCTGCCCCGAAACTAGGGTCTGGGCGCGGAAAAGAAAAGTGCTTTCGACCCTGCGACCGCGGGCCACGCCCCCTCGCATCGCAGCGGTTTGCGGCTATCTTTGCGTCAACCAAAGGGGAAGACGCATGATGACAAGGGCAAGTCCGGTCTGGTTGGGTGCGCTGGCGCTGGCGCTGGCGCCGGTCTGCGCGTCCGCCTTGCCGACATCGCAGGGCCAGGCGCGCGTGCAGGCGATGCTGACCGGGCTCGACGAACCCTGGGCGATCGGCCTTCTGCCCGATGGCGGCTTTCTGGTCACCGAGCGCGAAGGGCGGCTGCTGCATGTGCGCGACGGCGCCGCGCGGGCGGTGGCGGGCGTGCCGCAGGTCGCGGCGACGGGGCAGGGCGGTCTGCTCGACGTCACCGTGGCGCGCGATTTCGCCACCACGCGCGAGATCTTCCTCAGTTTCGCGATCCCGCAGGCCCGCGGCCAGAACACGGCGCTGGCCGTGGCGCGCCTGTCACCGGACGGCGGGGCGCTCGAGAACCTGCGCGTGATCTTCGAGGCGGCGCCCGGGTTTTCGGGCGGACGCCATTTCGGATCGCGCGTGGTCGAGGCGCCCGACGGCACCCTCTTCCTGACCACGGGCGACCGCGGCCAGCCCGACAGCGCGCAGGACCGCGCCAACCACAACGGCGCGGTGATCCGCGTCGCCCGCGACGGCAGCGTGCCCCCCGACAATCCCTTTGTCGGCCAGGCCGGGATCCGGCCCGAGATATGGTCCTACGGGCATCGAAACGTGCAGGGCGCGGGGCTCGACCTCTCCGGCAACCTGATCACCGCCGAGCATGGCGCGCGCGGCGGGGACGAGATCAACCGCGTCAGGCGGGGCGCCAATTTCGGCTGGCCCGTCATCACCTATGGCGTCGATTACTCGGGCGCGCGCATCGGCGAAGGCACCGCGAAGGCGGGGATGGAACAGCCCGAGTTCTACTGGGATCCCTCGATGGCGCCTTCGGGTCTGATGGTCTATTCCGGCAGGCTCTGGCCCGAATGGCGGGGCGACATCTTCGTGGGCTCGCTGAAATTCGGCTATATCGCGCGGCTGGACGGCGCGCCCCTGGCGGAAGTCGAACGGATCGAGGGCGACGAGACGGGCCGCATCCGCGACATCGTCGAGGCCGAGGATGGCGCGATCTGGTTCCTGTCGGTGGGCGACGGCGCGGTCTACCGGATGACGCCGGGCTGAGCGCGCCTCAGATCGACAGGCGCGCCGCGTGGCTGCCGCGTTCGCGGTAGGGCGTGGTGTCGTAATGCGCGCGGTAGCATTTCGAGAAATGCGAGGGGCTGGCGAAACCGCAGGCCAGGGCCACGTTGATCACGCTCATGTCCGTCTGCATCAACAGGTTGCGCGCCTTCTGCAGGCGCAGTTCCATGTAATAGCGCTTGGGGCTTCGATTCAGGTAGCGGCGGAAGAGGCGCTCGAGCTGCCGCGTCGACATGCCGACCTGCCGGGCCAGCGTCGCGGGGCTGATCGGCTCCTCGACATTGGCCTCCATCATCTGGATGACCTGGGACAGCTTGGGATGGCGCACGCCGATGCGGGTGGGCACCGACAGGCGCTGGGTGTCCTGGTCGGTCCGGATCGAGGAATAGATCAGCTGGTCCGCCACCGCGTTCGCGAGGTCCTCGCCATGGTCGTCGGCGATGATCTTCAGCATCAGGTCGATCGAGGACGTGCCCCCCGCCGTGGTCAGCCGGTTACCGTCAATCACGAAGACCGACTTGGTCAGGCGCACGTCCTCGAATTCCTCTGAAAAGCTGTCCTGGTTCTCCCAGTGGATGGTCGCGCGCTTGCCGTCCAGAAGGCCCGCCCGCGCCAGCGAATAGGCCGCGGTGCACAGGCCCCCCACCGCCATCCCGCGCCGCGCCTCGCGCCGCAGCCAGTTCAGCAGCTTCTTCGTCGTCGCCTTCTGCACGTCGATGCCGCCGCAGACCAGGACCGTGTCCTCGCGCGTCAGTTCGGGCAGGTCGCTGTCGACCTTGAAGGCGGTCCCGGCCGAACAGGTGACCGTATCTCCCCCTTCGCCGACCAGCATCCATTCGTAGAGCGTGCCCTCGCCCATCCGGTTCGCGATCCGCAGCGCGTCCAGCGCCGAGGCGAAGCTGAGCAGCGTGAAATTCTCCAGGAGCACGAAGACGAACCGGCGCGCCTTCGTGGCTGGCTTGGTGGATTGGGCGATCTTGCGCTGCACTTGCATCGGTCTGCTTTCTGGCGGTTCGCGCAGGGTGCGAGGCCTGGCGTCACGGCTGTGTTCACCATGCTCATGTCGAAAACACGGCGTCAAGTGGTCGCAAATGGCCCATGAAAGCAGGGTATGGTCAGGGCCATGTCGCTTTCGTATAAGCTGGCACCCTGTGACCTGCATTCGCGGAGCGACCGAGATGAGCGACTGGACCAAATCCGACTGGCGCGCCAAGCCCCGGGTGCAGATGCCCGAGTACACCGATGCGGCCGCCCTGTCCGAGACGGAAGCCCAATTGCGCCGCTATCCCCCGCTGGTCTTCGCGGGCGAGGCGCGCAGGCTGAAGAAACACCTGGCCGCCGCCGGCCGGGGCGAGGCCTTCCTTCTCCAGGGCGGAGATTGCGCCGAAAGCTTCGAGCAGTTCAGCGCCGACGGCATCCGCGACACGTTCAAGGTCATGCTTCAGATGGCGATGGTCCTGACCTTCGGGGCCAAGGTGCCGGTGATCAAGGTCGGCCGCATGGCGGGCCAGTTCGCCAAGCCGCGCAGCGCGCCGACCGAGGTGGTGGGCGGCGTGGAACTGCCCAGCTATCGTGGCGACATCATCAACGACCTGGCCCCGACACCCGAGGCGCGCCGCCCCGATCCGCGGCGGATGCTCCAGGCCTATACCCAGGCCGCGGCCACGCTGAACCTGCTGCGCGCCTTCTCGACCGGCGGTTTCGCCGACATGAGCCGGGTGCATTCCTGGACATTGTCCTATACCGACAGCGACGAGGCCGAACGCTACCGCGAGATCGCCAACCGCATCCAGGACACGATCGACTTCATGCGGGCGGCGGGCATCACCGCGACGACGACGCATGAATTCTCGACCGTGGAATTCTACACCAGCCACGAGGCGCTGCTCCTGGAATACGAAGAGGCGCTGACGCGGCTCGATTCGACCTCGGGCAACTGGCTGGCGGGGTCGGGTCACATGATCTGGATCGGCGACCGCACGCGCCAGCCCGACGGCGCGCATGTGGAATACGCGCGCGGCGTGCTGAACCCGATCGGCCTGAAATGCGGGCCCAGCATGACCTCGGACGACCTCAAGCGCCTGATGGCGACGCTGAACCCGAAGAACGAGGAAGGCCGCCTGACCCTGATCGCGCGCTTCGGCGCCGGCAAGGTGGGCGACAACCTGCCGCGCCTGATCCGCACCGTGCGCGAGGAGGGGGCGAACGTGGTCTGGACCTGCGACGCGATGCACGGCAACACGATCAAGTCCTCGACCGGCTACAAGACGCGCCCCTTCGAATCCGTCCTGCGCGAGGTGCGCGAATTCTTCGCGGTCCATGCGGCGGAAGGCACGATCCCCGGCGGCGTGCATTTCGAGATGACCGGCCAGGACGTGACCGAATGCACCGGCGGCATCCATGCGGTGACGGACGAGGACCTGTCCGACCGCTATCACACCGCCTGCGACCCGCGGCTGAACGCCTCGCAATCGCTGGAACTGGCCTTCCTGGTGGCCGAGGAACTGACCAAGCGCCGCCACGACGCGCCCAACCGCGCCGCGGTCTGAGGCGCGCGGCGCCTCAGGACGGGTTCGACACGACCAGCCGCAGCGCCGGGCGTTTTCGCACCTGCTTGGCCTCGAAGGCGGCGGGTGGCTCGTGCATCCCGGTCGGCGCGGGGGCGGCGGGTTCGGGGGGCGGCGTCCAGTCCGGCACCGCGGGCGCGCCGAAGACAGGGCGCGTCCTGCGCGCGACGACGGCGATCTTGCCCTCGCGCAGGGCATCGACGCGGTCGAAGGTCATCGCGCCCAGAACCCGCCTGACCAGCCCCTCGTCGCAGCGCAGCGGCATCAGCACGGCCTTTCCGGTCAGGGTCGGCGTCAGGATGCCTCCCGGCAGGCGCAGGTCCAGCTCGACCACGGCGGGCGTCTCGCAGACGTCGCGCAGGGCTTCGGCCAGATCGGCCCTGCCCGCGCCGTCGAACAGCGCCGACATGGGCAGGCCGCGCGTGTCGCAGCCCGCGACCCGGGTCAGCAGCGACCCCGCGATGCGCACCTTCGCCTGGCCCGGCGCGATGGTTTCCAGGATGAAGACATGGCCCAGCACGTTCTCCAGCGCGCGCGGGTCGATCTGGGACCGCCGCGGCACCTCGCCCTTGACGCAGAGCGCGGTCCAATAGGCCTCGGTCTGGCGCAGCGGCGTCGCGCTGGGGGACAGGCGGTGGCGGTCCATGGTGATCACGGCTCCGGTCTCTTGATGCGGCTCGGTCGACATGGCGCGGCGACAGCTCCTTGAACAGGCCCCGGACCCGCTGCCGATGCCGGGCCTTGCCGGATCATGTCAGCGCGTTCAGGGAACAGCGAAAATCGTTACCCAAGTGTTAATCTGTCAGATTATCGGCAAAGCGTGCATGATTTTCTGCACCTGTGGTTAACCGCGCCGACCCGCCCGCGCGTCGCCTGCGGGGCTTGCCCTGAGGGGGCGCTTGGCATTAGGTGCGCGCAAAGGCGCGGCGCGTTCGACGCGCGCGACACGACAGCGAGGGGCGTGGCGACAAGGGCCGCGCAAGTCACGAGAAGGACCGCCCATGATCCGATCCATGACCGGTTTCGCCTCGGCCACGGGGGCCCGCGCGCCCTTTTCCTGGGCGTGGGAGTTGCGCGCGGTCAATGCGCGCGGCCTCGATCTGCGGCTGCGCGTGCCCGACTGGATCGAGGGGCTGGAACCCGGCCTGCGCCAGCTGATCGCCGAGGTCGTGCAGCGCGGCAGCGTGACGCTCTCGCTGCGGCTGACCCGGGACGAGGCCACAACCGGAGCCGGGCTGAACCGCGCCACGCTGGCCGCCATGCTGGACGCGATGGCCGAGATCGAACAGCAGGCCCATGACCGCGGCGTGGCACTGGCACCCGCGACCGCCGCCGACATCCTGTCGCTGCGCGGCGTGCTGGAAGAGGCGCGTCCCGCCGACGAGACCGAGGGCCTGGCCGGGCTCCTCCTGGCCGAGGCGCGCGCGCTGGTCGCCGATTTCCAGGCGATGCGCACGGCCGAGGGCCGCGCGTTGCAGGCGGTCCTTCAGGCGCAACTGACCGAGATCGCGGCCCTGACCGACCAGGCCGCGACCCTGGCCGAGGCGCGCCGCGACAGCGTGGCCGACAGCCTGAAGGCGGCCCTTGCCCGCGTGATGGACGTGGCCGAGGGCGCCGATCCCCAGCGCGTCGCGCAGGAACTGGCGCTGATCGCGGTGAAATCCGACGTGACCGAGGAGATCGACCGCCTGCGCGCCCATGTCGAGGCCGCCCGCGCGCTGCTGACGGACAAGGCGCCCGTGGGCCGCAAGCTGGATTTCCTCACCCAGGAATTCAACCGCGAGGCCAACACGCTGTGCTCCAAGGCGGGATCGACCGACCTGACCGCGGTGGGGCTGGCGCTGAAGGCGGTGATCGACCAGATGCGCGAGCAGGTCCAGAACATCGAGTGAAGGGCGAGACATGGCCGACCGACGCGGACTTCTGATCATCCTGTCCTCGCCCTCGGGCGCGGGCAAGTCCACCCTGACGCGCCGCCTGCGCGACTGGGACCCGACGCTGTCCTTCTCGGTCTCGGCCACCACGCGCAAGCCCCGCCCGGGCGAGACCGACGGCATCGACTACCACTTCATGTCCGAGGCGGCGTTCCGCGACGACGTGGACCGGGGCGAGATGCTGGAACACGCCAATGTCTTCGGGAATTACTACGGCTCGCCCCGCGCGCCGGTCGAGGCCGCGATCGGCGAGGGGCGCGACGTCCTCTTCGACATCGACTGGCAGGGCGCGCAGCAGATCCAGAACTCGGGCCTCGGCCAGCACACGCTGTCGATCTTCATCCTGCCGCCCTCGATCACCGAACTGCGTCGGCGCCTGGTCAGCCGCGGCCAGGACAGCGACGAGGTCATCGCCCGCCGGATGAGCAAGAGCTGGGACGAAATCAGCCATTGGGCGGAATACGATTACGTCCTCGTCAACGACGATCTGGACGAGACTGCGCGCCGCCTGCGCGTCATCGTCGAGGCCGCGCGCCTGCGCCGCCTGCAACAACCGGGCCTCAACACCCACGTCAAATCCCTGCAACGCGAATTCGAGGACCTGAAATGACCCTCTATGCGCTCGACGGCCATGCGCCGCAGATCAACGCCGACACCTGGGTCGCGCCCGACGCCAACCTGATCGGCAAGGTCGTGCTGGAAGAGGGCGCCTCGGTCTGGTTCGGCTGCACGCTCCGCGCCGATCACGAGGAAATCCGCATCGGCCGCGGCTCGAACGTGCAGGAAAACTGCGTCATGCATGTCGACGACGGCTTCCCCCTGATCATCGGCGAGAACTGCACCATCGGCCACAAGGTCATGCTGCATGGCTGCACCATCGGCGACAACAGCCTGATCGGCATGGGGGCCACGGTGCTGAACGGGGCGAGGATCGGCCGCAACTGCCTGATCGGGGCAGGGGCGCTGATCACCGAGAACAAGATCATCCCCGACGGCAGCCTGGTCATGGGCAGCCCCGGGCGGGTCGTGCGTGACCTCGACGCTGCCGCGATCCAGCGCCTGACGGCTTCGGCCCTCCATTACCAGGACAACATGCGCCGCTTCCGCGACCGGCTGAAACAGGTCTGACCCAATGCCGCATCCCGAGATGAGATATTCCGCCGACCCGGACCCCGCCGCCTTGCGCGCGGATATCGCCGACCTGATCCGCCCGCTTCTGCCACGGCCCTGCTGGCTGTCCATCGACATCGCCTTCAGCGGCCCGAATTACCTCACGGAGAAACTCAAGTGACGCGCAACCATCGCGGATCGCTGATCCGCCCCTTCCCGCTGCCGGGCAGCGCCAGCCGGCCGGTGGTGACGCCGCTCTCGCCTTCGGTGGTGTATGCCAGCGACACGCCCGACGCGCTGGACGACCAGTATGAAGGCCGGGTGCAGGGCTATACCTATTCCCGCGAAGGCCATCCCAACGCCAGTGTCGTCGCCGCGCATCTCGACGCGATGGAAGGGGCCACGGGCGGTGTCCTGACGGGGTCCGGCATGGCGGCGGTGGGCGCGGTGCTGATGGGCCTTCTGAAGACGGGCGATCACGTCGTGGGCGGCAACCAGCTCTATGGCCGATCGCGCCGGATGATGGCCGAGGACCTGCCGCGCCTCGGCATCGGTGTGACGCTGGCCGATCCCGGCGACATCGCCGCCATGCGCGCCGCCATGACGCCGCAGACGAAGATGATCCTGGTCGAGGTCGTCTCGAACCCGACCTTGCGGGTCGCGGACATCCGGGGCCTCGCCGCGCTGGCGAAGGAAACGGGCGCGCTGCTGGTCGTCGACAACACCTTCACCACGCCGCGCGCCTTCCGCCCCTTCGATCACGGCGCCGACATCGTGATCCACTCGATCACCAAGCTGCTGGCGGGCCATTCCGACGTGATGCTGGGTTATGTCGCCGCCCGCGACCCCGACCTGGCGCAGCGGCTGATGGTGTTCTCGGTCACGCTGGGCCTGACGCCCAGCCCCTTCGACTGCTGGCTGGCCGAACGCGGCCTGCTGACCTTCCCCCTGCGCTTCGACCGCGCGCAGGCCACCGCCGCGCGGCTGGCCGATCACCTGGCCGGGCTGCCGGGGGTGCGGCGCGTCCTCTACCCGATGCGCGAGGATCACCCCGACCACGCGCTGGCGGCCGATCTCCTGGGCGGGCAGGGCTGCAACATGGTCAGCTTCGAGATGGAGGGCGGCCGCGCCACCGCCAATGCCTTCACCCGCGCCGCCGAGGGTCTCAGCTTCGCGCCCACCCTGGGCGACGTCGGCACCACGCTGTCGCATCCCGCCTCCTCCTCTCACCGGGGGCTGACGGCGCAGGACCGCGCAGCACTCGGCATCACCGAGGGGTTCTTCCGCGTCTCGGTCGGGCTCGAGGACCCCGAGGCCCTGATCGCGGTCTTCACCGAGGCGGTCGCGGCCGCCACGGGCCGCGGCTAGACGGGGCGAGGGCGCGCATGGCGGGCCAGGACGATCTGATCGGCAACCTGCTGGCGGCGATCCCGCTGCCCGCGCTGGTGGTCGACACCGCGGAGCGGATCACCGCCGCCAATACCGATGCGCGCACGCTTCTGGGCCAGCTGATCGAGGGGCGCCACTTCGCCACGATCCTGCGCCAGCCCGTGCTCCTCGACGCGATCGAGGCCTGCCTGCGCGCGCGCGAGGCCAGTGCCGCACGCTACCTGTCGAACGACGGCGCGCAGGACACCGCCTTCGACGTGACCTGCCGCTTCGTGCCCGATCCGCAGGCGCCCGCGCGGGGCTGGGTGCTGGTGGTGTTCCAGGACATCACCCATGTGGAACAGGCAGGCCAGATGCGCCGCGACTTCGTGGCCAATGTCAGCCATGAACTGCGCACGCCGCTGACGGCGCTTCTGGGCTTCATCGAGACGCTGCGGGGCCCCGCGCGCAACGACGAGAAGGCGCGCGACCGCTTCCTGGGCATCATGGAGGGCGAGGCGGGGCGCATGAACCGCCTGGTGGGCGATCTCCTGTCGCTCAGCCGCGTCGAGAGCGAGGAGCGCGTGCGCCCGCGCGGCCAGGTCGACATCGCGGCGCAGCTGGTCTCGACGCTCCACACCCTGCGCCCGCTGGCGCAGGAGGCGGGCGTGAGCCTGGAAATCGAGAAACCCGATCACCCCGTCGTCATCCCCGCCGATGCGGACCAGGTGATGCAGGTCATGACCAACCTGATCGAGAACGCGATCAAGTATGGCGGCAGCGGCGGACGGGTGCGGGCCGAACTGACCGAGGAAGCGCATGACCCCGCGGTTCGCGGCCCCTCGGTGCGGCTGCGCATCATCGATTTCGGCCCCGGCATCGACCCCGTGCACCTGCCGCGCCTGACCGAGCGGTTCTACCGCGTCGACAGCCACCGGTCGCGCGAACTGGGCGGCACCGGGCTGGGGCTGGCCATCGTCAAGCACATCGTCAACCGCCATCGCGGGCGGCTGCGCGTGACCAGCGACCTTGGGCGCGGGTCGGTCTTCACGGTCATTCTGCCGAAATAAAGGGGCCGACGCCCTTTCAACCGTCACATGGCCTGCGTAGACTGGCCTGCGCAGACACCCGAGCGGGAGACCGGCGTGGAAGACAACGCGATACGCGACGCGGCCGGGGCCGGAGCGGCCCCGGGCGTCAAGATCACCGCCCGGGACGTCGATGTCCATTACGGCGCGACGCACGCGCTGAAACAGGTCTCGGTGGACATCGAGGACCGGATGGTGACGGCGTTCATCGGGCCTTCGGGCTGCGGCAAGTCCACGTTCCTGCGCTGCCTCAACCGGATGAACGACACGATCGCCTCGTGCCGCGTCACCGGCCTGATCGCCATGGACGGCGAGAACATATACGACAGGCGGGTCGACCCCGTGCAGTTGCGCGCCCGTGTCGGCATGGTCTTCCAGAAGCCCAACCCCTTTCCGAAATCGATCTACGACAACGTGGCCTACGGGCCGCGCATCCACGGGCTGGCGGTGTCGCGGGCCGAACTGGACGGGATCGTGGAACAGGCGCTGCGGCGCGCCGCGCTCTGGGACGAGGTGAAGGACCGCCTGGGCGAGCCTGGCACCGGCCTGTCCGGCGGCCAGCAGCAGCGCCTCTGCATCGCGCGCGCGGTCGCGACGGAACCCGAGGTCCTTCTGATGGACGAACCCTGTTCGGCGCTCGACCCGATCGCCACCGCGCAGGTCGAGGAGCTGATCGACGAATTGCGCCGGAGTTATTCCGTGGTGATCGTCACCCATTCGATGCAGCAGGCCGCGCGGGTCAGCCAGAAGACGGCCTTCTTTCACCTGGGCCACCTTGTGGAATTCGGTGACACCGCCCACATCTTCACCAACCCCGAAGACCCCCGCACCGAAAGCTACATCACCGGACGCATCGGGTAGGAGCGCGCGACATGGCCGAAAAGATGCACATCCAATCCGCCTTCGACCGGGATCTCGAGAAGATCCAGGCCCATATCATGAAGATGGGCGGCCTGGTCGAGGCGGCGATCCTCGATGCCGCCCGCTCGCTCGAGACCCGCGACGAGGAACTGGCCGAACAGGTCCGGCAGCAGGACCGCCAGATCGACGCGCTCGAGGAACTGATCAACGACGAGGCCGCGCGCGTCATCGCGCTGCGCGCGCCCACCGCCATCGACCTGCGCCTGATCCTCAGCGTGATGAAGATCAGCTCGAACCTGGAACGCATTGGCGATTATGCGAAAAACCTGGCCAAGCGCACCGCCGTCCTGTCCCAGATGGCGCCCGTCAGCGACAGCGCGGCCTCGCTGCGGCGGATGGGGCGCGAGGTGCAGCTGATGCTGAAGGACGCGCTGGACGCCTATATCCAGCGCGACGTGGCCCTGGCCCGGGACGTGATCGCGCGCGATACCGAGATCGACCAGATGTACAACGCGCTCTTCCGCGAGTTCCTCACCTTCATGATGGAGGATCCGCGCAACATCACCGCCTGCATGCATCTGCACTTCATTGCCAAGAACGTGGAGCGCGCGGGCGATCACGTCACCTCGATCGCGGAGCAGACGGTCTACCTCGTCACCGGCGAGAAACCCGACGAGGCGCGTCCCAAGGCGGACCTGCCTGTCTTCGTCGAAAGCCAGGATTAACGCGGCAGCGGGTCTTCCGGCTGGGCCTGCGTCGCCATCCAGTCGCGGAAGGCCCGCAGGGCGGCGTTGCCGCTGCGGTCATGCGGCCAGACCAGCCAGTATGCGCCGCGCGCCTCGGTGCCGGGGCCGAAAGGCGCGATCAGCCGTCCGGTCGCCAGGTCCTGTTCGGCCAGGTATTCCGGCAGCAGCGCCACGCCCAGACCGTGCAAGGCGGCCTGGATGATGGTTGAGTATTGGTCATGGATCGTGCCGGGCAGGGGCAGCGGCGGCGTCACCCCCTGGCCCCGCAGCCAGTCGCCCCAGGCATCGCGGCGGGTCTGGATGTGCAGAAGCGGATAGCGCAGGGCATCGCCCGGACCCTTGGGGCGGCGCGTGCCGATCAGGTCGGGGGCGCAGACGGGCACCATCGTCTCGTGCCGCAGAAGCAGGCGTTCGGTGCCCGGCCAATCGCCGGTGCCGAAGTGCAACGCCGCGTCGTAACCCTTTGAGGCAAAGGAAAAAGGCACAAGTTCCGTGCCCATGTTGATGGTGACTTCGGGGTGCCGGCGCGCAAAGTCCGGCAGGCGCGGCATCAGCCAGCGCATCCCGAAGGCTGGCAGGATCGCCAGCGTCAGCGTGCCCCCCGCCGGTTGCGCCTGGACCCGCAGCGCCGCCTGGGCGATCTGGTTCAGCGCGCCGCGCACCTCCGAGGCGAAGGCGCGCGCCGGATCGGTCAGGATCAGGCGCCGCCCGTCGCGGCGCGCCAGGGTCTGACCCATCTGGCGCTCCAGGGCCTGGATCTGGCGGCTGACGGCGCCTTGCGTCAGGGCCAGTTCCTCGGCCGCCGCCGAGGCGCTGCCAAGGCGGTCCAGCGCCTCGAGCGCGCGCAGGGCGGATATCGAAGGGTGAAAGCGGCGGGGCGTGTTCATGTATGAGCTTTTGTCATGGTTCGATGCGAAAGTCTCGGTGTTTTTCCGGGGCTCGATGCCGTAAGGTGATGCGCGATGCGACACCCGAACCCCCGGAGGACCCGATGAACGTCCAGTCCCAACCCAAACCCGCCCTCAAGCCGAAGGACGCCCCCGACCTGGGCCGCTTCGACTGGGCCGACGCGCTGCGCCTGTCCGACCAGCTGACCGAGGAAGAGCGCATGTTGGCAGACGCCGCGCGCAGCTTCGCGCAGGAACAGTTGCAACCCCGCGTCACCCGCGCCTTCGCGGACGAGGAAACCGACGCGGGCATCTTCCGCGAAATGGGCGAGATGGGCCTTCTGGGCGTCACCATCCCCGAGGAATACGGCGGACTGGGCGCGGGCTATGTCAGCTACGGCCTCGTCGCGCGCGAGATCGAACGCGTCGACAGCGGCTATCGGTCCATGATGAGCGTGCAATCCTCGCTGGTGATGTATCCGATCTATGCCTACGGTTCCGAGGAACAGCGAAAGAAATACCTGCCGGGCCTCGCCTCGGGCGCGCTGATCGGCTGCTTCGGACTGACCGAACCCGATGCGGGCAGCGACCCCGCCGGCATGAAGACCCGCGCGGTCAAGACGCCGACGGGCTACAAGCTGACGGGCTCGAAGATGTGGATCTCGAACGCGCCCATCGCGGATGTCTTCGTCGTCTGGGCCAAGTCCGAGGCCCATGGCGGAAAGATCCGCGGCTTCGTGCTGGAGAAGGGCATGAAGGGCCTCAGCGCGCCGAAGATCGAGAACAAGATGTCCCTGCGCGCGTCCATCACCGGCGAGATCGTTATGGACAATGTCGAGGTGGGCGAGGACGCGCTGCTGCCCCATGTGGAAGGTCTGAAAGGGCCTTTCGGCTGCCTCAACCGCGCCCGCTACGGCATTTCCTGGGGCGTCCTGGGCGCTGCCGAGTTCTGCTGGCACGCCGCGCGCCAATACGGCCTCGACCGTCAGCAATTCGGCCGTCCTATCGCCCAGACCCAGCTGTTCCAGAAGAAGCTGGCCGACATGCAGACCGAGATCGCGCTTGGCCTGCAGGCCAGCCTCCAGGTCGGCCGCCTGATGGACGACGCGAAAGCCGCGCCCGAGATGATCTCGATCGTCAAGCGCAACAATTGCGGCAAGGCGCTCGACATCGCGCGGATGGCCCGCGACATGCATGGCGGCAACGGTATCAGCCTGGAATTCCAGGTCATCCGGCACATGGTGAACCTGGAAACCGTGAACACCTACGAAGGCACCCATGACGTGCACGCGCTGATCCTTGGCCGCGCGCAGACCGGGCTGCAGGCCTTCTTCTGATCATCGTCCCTTGCGGGGCAGGGAAGGGCGGCTTGCGGGCCGCCCTTTCTTTCTGTCCGGCAATCATATTACTTAACTTGAATATGATTGCCGGAAGGTCTATCTGCGTCCATGACCGAGTCTCCGGGGCGTTCCCGGTATCGGGCCCGGCATCTGGGGACAGACCGCAATGACCAAGCTTGCCCGTTTCTTTCCGATCCTCGACTGGGGCCGCCGCTATGACCGCGCGGCGCTGGGGGGCGACGCGCTGGCGGCGGTGATCGTCACCATCATGCTGATCCCGCAATCGCTGGCCTATGCGCTTCTGGCGGGGCTGCCTGCACAGGTCGGGCTCTATGCCTCGATCCTGCCGCTCGTGGCCTACGCGATCTTCGGCACGTCGCGCGCGCTGGCGGTGGGGCCTGTGGCGGTGATCTCGCTGATGACGGCCTCGGCGCTGGCGCCGCTCGGGCTCGACACCATCGCGGATTACATCGCGGCAGCGGGACTTCTTGCCGCGATGTCGGGGGCGATCCTGCTGGCGATGGGGCTCCTGCGGATGGGGTTCATCGCCAATTTCCTGTCGCACCCCGTGATTTCGGGATTCATCACCGCCTCGGCCATCCTGATCGCTGCGGCCCAGGCGGGCCATATCCTGGGCATCAGGGGCGAAGGCCACACGCTGCCCGAGATCCTGGCCAGCCTCTGGCACGCCCGCGCGGGCATCAACCCGGTGACGCTGGTGCTGGGGCTGGCGGCGCTGGTCTTCCTGTTCTGGACGCGCAAGGGGCTGGCGCGCCTGCTGCGCGCCCTGGGAATGCCCCCCGCCGCCGCCGCCATGGCCGCCCGCGTGGGCCCCGTGATCGCGGTCGCGGCCACGACGTTGGCGGCCTGGGGCCTGACGCTCGACGCGCAGGGCGTGGCGGTGGTGGGCGAGGTGCCCTCGG
>SBFT01000294.1 GCA_006227805.1 Paracoccaceae bacterium | reverse complement strand
TGCTCGATATAGGTGATC
Source organism: Paracoccaceae bacterium (assembly GCA_006227805.1). Lineage (GTDB taxonomy): Bacteria > Pseudomonadota > Alphaproteobacteria > Rhodobacterales > Rhodobacteraceae > JAGYKE01. Next base: position 6,555 of record SBFT01000294.1, on the reverse strand, counting down.
TTCGCCATCTGATCGCTTGCTCCTGCTGCCGCGCGGTTGCGCCCTGTGAATACCGGGCACGTTCTAGACAAGCCATCCGGGCCAGACCAGCCCCTTTTGCGACCTGCGCATGTCGCGCTTGCGAAAGGCCCGGGGTGTTCTATATCTGTTCTCATGACCTCCGCTCCCGCCCCTCCGCGCTGGCCGCGACCGCCGGCCTGCCTGCGTTCGGACCAGATGGCGGCGCCGCCGCAGGGCGCGCGCGTGGCGGTGGCCGGGCTGGTGATCCTGCGCCAGCGGCCCGGCACCGCCAAGGGCGTGATCTTCCTGACGCTGGAGGATGAGGCGGGCGTGGTGAACGTCATCGTGTGGCGGGGCATCTACGAACGCTTCCGCCGCGCGGTGATCGCGGGGCGGATGCTGCGCGTCACCGGGCGGCTGCAGCGCGCCCATGGCGTGACCCATGTCCTGGCCGAGGAGATCGAGGATATCTCGGCGATGCTGGACCTTCTGCTGGCCGAACCCGCGCCAGCGGGGGGCTAGGACCGGGCCACGCAATCGGCTAAACTGTCGCGAAACGCCCGCCAGAGGCCCCAGATGAGCAGTCTTCGTCCGTCGATACCGGCCGCGCTCGGCCTGGCCGCCCTGCTGGCGGGCTGCGCCGCGCCGCCCCTTCCGGATGTCGCCGCCGCGCTGCGCGAGCCCGACCTCGCCTACATGACCCAGGTGGCGCCGCCGGGTGCGGCGCCCGGCACCTGCTGGGGCAAGACGGTGACGCCCGCGATCATCGAGACGGTGACCGACCAGGTCATGCTGCAGCCCGCGCAGGTCACGACCGATGGCCGCGTCCTGGCACCCGCCGTCTTCAAGACCGAAACCCGCCAGCAGATCCTGCGCGAGCGGCGCGAGACCTGGTTCGAGACCCCCTGCGCGCCCGAGATGACGCCCGACTTCATCGCCAGCCTTCAGCGCGCCCTGGCCGCACGCGGGGTCTATTCCGGAAGCATCACGGGCGAGATGGACGCGCGCACCCGCGCGGCCATCCGCAGGTTCCAGGCGCCGCAGGGTCTCGATTCCGGCATCCTGTCGCTGGCCGCCGCGCGCCAGATGGGCCTTGCCGTCGACGCCGAGTTCGCCGACCGGAGTTAGGTCGACCGGGACCGGCCGGAAAAGAAGGCGCCGCGGGCAAGGCCGCGGCGCGATCCGTCGTCCGTTCAGGGGCAGAGATCAGCCGTCGAGGCCCAGCGCGACGAAGCGCGGATCGCCGCCCCGGCGCACCAGCAGCAGAAGCGACTTGCGCCCCGCCTCCCGGGCTTCGGCGATGCGGTCCTCGAGTTGCGAGAGCGTCTCGACCTTCTGCTGACCGGCCTCGGTGATCAGGTCGCCCGCGCGCAGGCCCTTCTCATAGGCTTCCGAGGTTTCGTCGACCGCGATCACCGCCAGGCCTTCCGCGCCCTCGGCGATCCCCAGCCGCGCGGCCAGCTCCGGCGTCAGGACGCCGATCGTCAGGCCCAGCATCTGCTTCTCGGTCTCCTCGGGCGAGGGTGCGGGAGCGGCGGCGGGCACGGCGGCGCCCTCGGCCTCTTCCCGGCGGCCCAGCGTGACCGTGAAGGTCTGCGTGCCCTCGCCGCGCTGGACGACGACGCGCACGGCCTTGCCGACCTCGGTATTGCCGACCTGGCGCACGAGGCCGCGGGTATCGGCCACGTCGGCGCCGTCGAAGGTCAGGATCACGTCGCCCGCCTCGAGGCCCGCATCCTTGGCGGGTCCGTCCGGCACGTCGGTGATCAGCGCACCGCGCGCGGCGGCGAGGCCCATCGCCTCGGCCACGTCGGGCGTCACGTCCTGGATGCGCACGCCCAGCCAGCCGCGGCGCGTCTCGCCCCATTGCTGGAGCTGGTCGACGACGCGGGTCACGACGTTCGACGCCATCGAGAAGCCGATCCCGATCGAGCCGCCATTGGGCGACAGGATCGCGGTGTTCACGCCGATGACCTCGCCATCCATGTTGAAGAGCGGGCCGCCCGAGTTGCCGCGGTTGATGGCCGCGTCGGTCTGGATGTAGTCGTCATAGGTGCCCGACAGCGCGCGGTTGCGCGCCGAGACGATCCCGGCCGAGACCGAGAAGCCCTGCCCCAGCGGGTTGCCCATGGCGATCACCCAGTCGCCCACGCGCGCGGTGTCGCTGTCGCCGAAGCGGACGAAGGGCAGAGGCTGATCCGCCTCGACCTTCAGGAGCGCGATGTCGGTGTTGGGGTCGGTGCCGACCACCCTCGCCTTGAGTTCCTTGCCGTCGAAGAATTCGATCAGGATCTCGTCCGCGCCGTCGATCACGTGGTTGTTGGTGACGACATAGCCATCCTCCGAGATCACGAAGCCCGATCCCAGCGCCGAGGACCGGCGCGGGCGGTCGTTCTGGCCGTTGCGGTCCTGGAATTCGCGGAAGAAATCCTCGAACGGGCTGCCCTCGGGGACGATGCCCTGCGGTCCGGTGCGGCCTTCGACGACGGTCGAGGTGGTGATATTGACTACCGACGGGCTGATCTTCTCGGCCAGGGGCGCGAGGCTCTCGGGCCGCGCCTGGGCCGCCATCACCTGCGCCAGGACGATCAGCGACGCCAGCACGCCCAGCCAGAACAGGCGAAGCGCCGCCGTCGCGGAGCGGGCGTCGAGGCTGCGGACAAGAGTGAGAGACCGGGATTTCATCCGTATTCTCCTTGAGGATCGGGATCGCACGTCAGGCGCGCGGTCAACTGCATGCTTGCTATGGTGCATCTAGGACCGACCGGGTTCAATATCAAACCGGCGGCCCCGACCCTGCCATCAAAGCAACGTGAATGCGCCGCGATCACCCCAGGGCGCCCAGCGCATGCGCGATCCACAACAGGATCAGCCCGCTGACGATGGCCAGTGCCCCGATCTGCCGGCGTGCCGCTTCGGGCAGCATCCGCAGCGCCTCGAGCATCCGCTCGACAAGCGAAGGGGCCAGCACATAGGCCAGCCCCTCGACGATCAGCACCAGGCCCAGGGCCAGGAAGAGGGTGCCCAGCACCCCTTCAGTTCCCGGAGTCGATCTGGGTCCGCTGGGCGGGTTGCGACGACACCGCGCTGCGCCCCGCGCCTTCGGCGGATTTCAGGTAGTTGAAGAACTCCGAATCCGGGCTCATCACGATCGAGGAATTGCCGCTCTGCAACGCCCGCGTATAGGCCGTCAGCGACCGGTAGAATTCGAAGAATTCCGGGTCACGGCCAAAGGCGTCGGCGAAGATCGCGTTGCGGCGGGCGTCGGCCTCGCCTCGGATGATCTCGGATTGCCGCTGGGCATCCGACACCAGTTCCACCACGGTCCGGTCGGCCTGGGCGCGCACGCGCTGCGCGGCCTCGTTACCGCGGGCGCGTTCGTCGGTGGCCTCGCGTTCCCGCTCTGCGCGCATCCGGTCGAAGGTGGCGTCCAGGTTTTCCGCCGGAAGATCGGTGCGCTTGAGGCGCACGTCGAGGATCTCGACGCCCAGGCCCCGCGCCTCGTCCAGGGCGCCGTTGCGGATGCGCTGCATCAGGGCCGCGCGATCCGACGACAGGATGTCGTTCGACGAGACCGAACCCAGGATCTCGCGGGTCTGCGCCCGCAGGATCGAATCGAGCCGCGTCTCGGCGGTGGCGATGCCGCCCACGCCGACGGCCTGCCGGAACTGGTTCACATCGGTGATGCGATAGCGCGCGAAGGCGTCCACGACCAGGCGGCGGTCGTCCAGCGGCGTGATTTCCAGCGGATCGATGTCGCGGCTGAGGATGCGGTCGTCATAGCGCACCACCTCCTGGATCAGCGGGATCTTGAAGGCGAGACCGGGATCTTCCTTGATCGCGACGACACGGCCGAATTGCAGGACCAGCGCCTTCTCGCGCTCGTCCACGATGAAGATCGACGACAGGATGCCGACGACGGCGAGAACGCCGATGGGAATGAGGAAGCGCATCAGTTGTTCCCTCCGGTGGTCGCGCCGCGGCGCAGTTCGTTCAACGGCAGGTAGGGCACGACGCCCTGGCCAGTGCCGGTGCCGGTGCCGACATCATCCAGGATGATCTTGTCGATGCCGCCCAGGACCTGCTCCATCGTCTCGAGGTAGAGACGCTTGCGCGTCACTTCCGGCGCTTTCGAATATTCTTCCAGAACGGCGAGGAAGCGGCTGGCTTCACCCTCGGCCTCGTTCACCACGCGGGCGCGGTAGGCTTCGGCTTCCTCGAGGATCTGCGCCGCTTCACCGCGCGCCTCGGCCAGCACGCGGTTGGCGTAGGCATCGGCCACGTTGCGCAGACGGTCGCGTTCCTGTTCCGCCGCCTGGACGTCGCGGAAGGCCGCGATGACGGTTTGCGGCGGGTCGGCCTTGTCGAAGTTGACCCGGATGATCGTCATGCCGGAATCATAGGCGTCGAGCGTCGACTGGATCAGGTCGCGCAGACGCGCCGAGATGGCGCCGCGATCGCGGTTCAGGATGGGCGCCAGATCGGATTGCGCGATGATCTCGCGCATGGCCGATTCCGACACCGCCCGGATCGTCTGGCGCGGGTCGCGCAGGTTGAACAGGAATTTCGCCGGGTCGTTTATGTTCCAGACGACCTGGAAGTCGATGTCGATGACGTTCTCGTCGCCGGTCAGCATCAGGCCCGCATCGCCGCCTGCGCCGCCCACGCCGATATCCTCGATCTGTTCGCGGGTGACGGGGATCACCTCATAGCTCACCACCGGCCAGGGCGCAAAGTTCAGACCCGGATTTCCGATGGCCGAGAACTCGCCCAGGAACAGTTCCACCGATTGTTCTTCCGGCCGCACGGTGTAGAAGCTGGCCCAGGCCCAGAGCCCCAGCGCCGCCAGCACGCCCAGACCGACCGTGTTGCGGGTGAACATCGGCCCGCGCGGGCCGTCGTCGCGCCCGCCGCCGGTGCCGCGTCCGCCGCGCCCGCCCATCAGGACGCGCAGTTGCTCCTGGCCGCGTTTCATCAGCTCGTCGATTTCCGGGATCTGGGGTCCGTCGCCGTCGGGACGCCGACCTCCGCCGCCGTTCTGGCCGCCGTTCTGTCCGCTCCCGCCCCGCTTGCCCCCGTCGCCCGAGGATCCGCCGCCCCCCCAGGGGCCGCCGCTGTTGCCTGCCATCGTCTCGTCAATCCCCTTCTTGTCCGCCTCTTGCGGCGTTGTCTGGCCCGAGCGGGCCGATCTTCCCATAACTGGTTACATTTTCCGCGATATCAAGCGCGTCTGACAGGCTGTCGCATCGTCACGATCTCTTCCGCCATGGTCGGATGCACCGCCACCGTGCGGTCGAAGTCCTCCTTCGTGGCGCCCATCTTCACCGCGATCCCCGCCAGCTGGATCATCTCGCCCGCTTCCGGCGCCACGATGTGACAGCCGAGGATTCGGCGTGTCTTGCGCGAGACCACGAGTTTCATAAGGACGCGGTCGGACTTGCCCGCGAAGGCGCTGCGCATGGGCCGGAACGAGGTGCAATAGACCTCGATCGCCTCGCGCTCGCGCGCGGCCTCCTCGGTCAGGCCGATCGTGCCCAGTTCGGGCTGGGTGAAGACCGCCGAGGGAATCAGGTCGTGATCGACCGGCGTGGGATTGGCCTTGAAGACGGTCTCGACGAAGGCCATCGCCTCGCGGATCGCCACCGGCGTCAGGTTGACCCGGTTGGTCACGTCCCCGATCGCGTAGACGGACGGCACGGCGGTCTGTGAATAGCCGTCCACCACGATCTCGCCCCGGCGGCCCAGCTCGATCCCCAGCGCCTCGAGGCCCAGGTCCAAGGTGTTGGGATCGCGCCCCGTGGCGAAGAGAACGGCATCGAACACCTTCTCGCGGCCGTTGGTGGCCTTCACCCAGACGGGCTTGCCCGCCTCGCCCCTCGCCAGAAGGTCGGCGCTGTGGGCGGCCTCGGCGCCCATCGCGGCGTCCGAGCCGGTCCCCGTGGGCCCATGATCCTGCCCCTCGGGGCCCATCTCGACGATGTCGGTGCCCAGGTGCAGGTCGATGCCGCGGTCGCGCATCGCCTCGGCCACCAGTCCGCGGGCCTCGTCGTCGAAGCCGCGCAGGATCTGCGCGCCGCGGTAATACTGCGTCACCTCGACGCCCAGGCCATGCAGGATGCAGGCGAATTCGCAGGCGATGAAGCCGCCGCCCACGATCAGAACCGATTTCGGCAGCGCCTTCAGGCGGAAGATGTCGTCCGACACGATCCCCAGATGCGCGTTGCGGATGTCGGGCCGCACGGGGCGCCCGCCGGTCGCGATCAGGATGTGCTTGGCGGTGAAGCTCTCGCCGGTCGACAATTCCACCGTGTGGGCGTCCTTCAGCCGCGCGCGCGCGTCGTAGGTTGTGACGCCCGAGCCCGCCAGCAGCTTGCGATAGACACCCTCGAGCCGGTCGAGTTCCGCATGGAGCCGGCCCGAGAACGCCTCCCACGAGAAGGCGCCCAGGCTCAGGTCCCAGCCATAGGCGCGCGCCTCCTCCGGCACATGGGCGAATTCCGAGGCGAAGACCATCAGCTTCTTGGGCACGCAGCCGCGGATGACGCAGGTGCCGCC
>SBFT01000064.1 GCA_006227805.1 Paracoccaceae bacterium | reverse complement strand
CGGGGTCTGGGCCTTCCTCGACGCGCACATGGACCGCTTCTTCGAGGCCTGCAAGGCGGTGTCGCTCGATCCGCTCTGGGACCGGCAGGGCCTGTTCGAGGCACTGGAAATGACGCGCCGCGCCAACGGGATGGAGACCGACGTTCACGCGCGGCTCATGGTGACGCGGGGGGTCAAGGTGCGGCCCTTCCAGCACCCGTCGCTCAGCCGGTCGGGGCCGACGCGGGTGATCATCATGGAGCATTCGAAGCCCGTGGACCGGCTGCGGTCGGCGGGCGTGCGGCTGGCCACCGTGCCGCAGGTGCGCGGCCTGCCGATGAGCCAGGACGCCAAGTACAACAGCCATTCCAAGCTCAACTGCGTGATCGCCGCACTGCAGGCGGCGCAGGCGGGCGCGGACGAGGGGCTGATGCTCGACCCGCATGGCTTCGTGAACACGACGAATGCCTGCAACTTCTTCATCGTGCGCAAGGGCGAGGTTTGGACCTCGACCGGGGATTACTGCATGAACGGCATCACGCGGGCGAAGGTGATCCGGATCTGCCGCGAAAACGGCATCCCCGTTTTCGAGAGAAACTTCTCGCTGGTCGATACCTACAGCGCGGACGAAGCCTTCCTCACCGGCACCTTCGGCGCGCAGACCCCGGTGGGCAGCATTGACGGCCGCGTGATCGGGACAGGCCAGATGGGCCCCATGACCCAGCGCCTGCGTGGCCTCTACAAGGAACTGGTCGCGCGCGATTCGGCGGAAAACAGGCTCTGACAAGGCGAAAACGATGAAGATCGCGATGTGGTCCGGGCCGCGCAACCTGTCGACGGCAATGATGTATGCCTTCGGCAACCGCGCGGATTTCGCGGCCTGGGACGAACCGTTTTATGCAGCCTACCTTGCGCGGTCCGGGGCGGACCATCCCGTGGGCGATCTGGTCGTCGCCCGCCACGAGACCGACCCCGCGAAGATTGCCGCCGCCTGCGCCGGACCTGTCCCGGGCGGCAAGGTGCATTGGTACATGAAGCACATGCCGCATCACATGCTGCCCGGCTTTCCGCTGGACTGGGCCGAGCCTTGCGTGAACATCCACCTGATCCGCCACCCGGCGCGGGTGGTCGCCAGCTACCTCGCCAAGCGCGAGTCGCCGACGCTGGACGACTTAGGCTTCCGCCAGCAGGCCGAACTTTTCGCCCGCCTGCCCGGCCCCGTCATCGACAGCGACGACATCCGGCGCGATCCCGAGGGGATGCTGCACAAGCTTTGCGCGCGGATCGGGTTGGACTTCGACCCTGCGATGCTGGCCTGGCCTTCGGGCCCGAAAGGCTTTGATGGCGCCTGGGCCGGGCACTGGTATGGCGCGGTTCACGCCTCGACCGGCTTCGCGCCGCCCGAAGGCCCGCTGCCGCAGTTGACGGGGGACGCGGCCCGGCTTGCGGACGCCGCTCTGCCATTTTACGAAGATCTGAAGAACCGGCGCATTCTGCCCGATTAGGGCCTATTTCAGCAGAGAGCCCAGCCTCATCGCCACCGCCGGATTGCCGCTGATCTTCAGCTTGCCCATCATCACGCCGGTCATCGGGTTCAGCTTGCCGGTCAGCAGTCTGGTCAGGTTCTCGCGGCTCAGCGTGATCGTGCAATCCGCGTCCCGGTCCTGCGTGTCGGCCCGGCCATCCGCCAGGACGATCACCCCATCCGGCCCGCAGTCGAATTTCAGCGATCCGTCGAAACTGCGGCCCTTCAGGCCGTCATTGATGCCTTGCGCGATGCCTTCCAGCATGACCTCTCCCCGAAAACGCGAAATGCCCGACCTGACAAGGCGGGCATTCCGGCCGACAGGCAAGACTGACGTCGGGACAGATCAGCCCCGGACGCGGCGGTTGCGCGACGCGATCAGCTTCAGGCGCAGCGCGTTCAGCTGGATGAAGCCCTGGGCGTCCTTCTGGTCATAGGCGCCTGCGTCTTCCTCGAAGGTCACATGCGCTTCGGAATAGAGGCTGTGATCGGACCAGCGCGCCACGGTGCGCGCGGCGCCCTTGTAGAGCTTCAGCCGCACCGTTCCGGTAACATGTTCCTGGCTGCGGTCGATCAGGGCCTGCAGCATCTCGCGCTCGGGACTGAACCAGAAGCCGTTGTAGATCAGCTCGGCATAGCGCGGCATGATCATGTCCTTCAGGTGGCCCGAGCCGGAATCCAGCGTGATCTGTTCGATCCCGCGATGCGCCTCCAGCAGGATCGTGCCGCCCGGGGTCTCGTAGACGCCGCGCGACTTCATGCCCACGAAGCGGTTCTCGACGAAATCCAGAAGGCCGATCCCGTGTTTCGCGCCGTATTCGTTCAGCCGCGTCAGGATCGTCGCGGGCGACATGGCCTCGCCGTTGATCGCGACGGCGTCACCCTTCTCGAAGGTCACCTCGATGAATTCGGGCGTGTCGGGCGCGTCCTCGACCGCCACGATGCGCTGGGCGACGTAGTCGGGCGCTTCCTGGCCCGGATCCTCCAGCACCTTGCCCTCGGACGAGGTGTGCAGCAGGTTGGCATCGACGCTGAACGGCGCCTCGCCGCGCTTGTCCTTGGCGATCGGGATCTGGTTCTGTTCGGCGAATTCCAACAGGCGCGTGCGGCTGGTCAGGGTCCATTCCCGCCAGGGCGCGATCACCTTGATCTCGGGGTTCAGCGCATAGGCGGACAACTCGAACCGCACCTGGTCGTTGCCCTTGCCCGTCGCGCCATGCGCCACGGCATCGGCGCCGGTCATCGCGGCGATCTCGACCAGGCGCTTCGAGATCAGAGGCCGCGCGATCGAGGTGCCCAGCAGGTATTGCCCTTCATAGACCGCGTTCGCACGGAACATCGGGAAGACGAAGTCACGCACGAATTCCTCGCGCACGTCCTCGATGTGGATGTTCTCGGGCTTGATCCCCAGCAGTTCGGCCTTCTTGCGGGCGGGCTCCAGCTCCTCGCCCTGGCCCAGGTCTGCGGTGAAGGTGACGACTTCGCAGCCGTATTCGGTCTGGAGCCATTTCAGGATGATCGAGGTATCGAGACCGCCCGAATAGGCAAGGACGACTTTCTTGGGCGCGGGCTTGGATGCGGGCATTGGCGGACCTTCCGGGCAGATGACGGCTGGCGTCTAGCCTTTTTTGACATGGCGAACAAGGTGGCCAAGCTTGCGCCAGACGTCGGCGCAGGGCAGAGAAGTCGCATGAAAGATTTTCGCATAGAGGCCCGTGCGGCCGAATCCGCGCTGCGCGACGTGTTCGAGCCGACACCTCTGCAGCTGAATGCCCATCTGTCCGAGAAGTTCGGCGCCGAGATCTGGCTGAAGCGCGAAGATCTGACGCCTGTGCGCAGCTACAAGCTGCGCGGTGCGATGAACGCGATGCGCAAGTTGCCGGATCAACGGCTCTTCGTCTGCGCCAGCGCGGGCAACCACGCGCAGGGCGTAGCCTTCATGTGCCGGCACCTGGGGGTCGAGGGCGTGATCTTCATGCCGGTGACGACGCCGCAGCAGAAGATCCAGAAGACCCGGATGTTTGGCGGCGACAAGGTGCGGATCGAACTGGTGGGCGATTACTTCGACCAGTCCCTGAAGGCCGCCCAGGCCTATGCCGCCGAGAATGGCGGACATTTCCTGTCGCCCTTCAACGACCCCGACGTGATCGAGGGACAGGCCTCGATCGCTGTCGAGATCGAGGATCAGCTGGGCCGCGCGCCCGATTTCGTGATCCTTCCGGTGGGCGGCGGCGGCATGTCCTCGGGCGTGGTGCGCTATTTCGGGGACCGGACCTATCCGCTGTTCGTGGAACCTAAAGGCGGGGCATGCCTGCGCGCGGCCCTGGCCGCGGGGCATCCCGTGCAACTGGACCGGGTCGATACCTTCGTCGACGGCGCCGCCGTGGGGCGGATCGGCGAACGCCCCTTCGAGATCCTGAAGAACACGCCCTTGCGGGACGTGATCGTCCTGCCCGAGGACCGCATCTGCCTGACGCTTCTGGACATGCTGAATGTCGAGGGGATCGTTCTGGAACCCGCGGGCGCACTTGCGGTCGAGGCGCTGGGCGACGTTACCCGCCAGATCCGCGGCAAGACGGTGGTCTGCCTGACCTCGGGGGGGAATTTCGACTTCGAACGCCTGCCCGAGGTGAAGGAACGCGCCCAGCGCTATGCGGGTCTGAAGAAATACCTGATCCTGCGCCTGCCGCAGCGTCCCGGCGCGCTGAAGGAGTTCCTGAACATCCTCGGTCCTCAGGACGACATCGCGCGTTTCGAATACCTGAAGAAATCCGCGCGCAACTTCGGGTCCGTCCTGATCGGGATCGAAACCACCCAGGCCGAGAATTTCGACCGCCTCTTCGCGCATCTGGATGAAGCCGGGTTCACCTATACCGACATCACCAATGACGAGACCGTGGCCCAGTTCGTGATCTGAGAGGGAGCAGGCGATGCAGGTATCGGGCAAATGCGTGATCATCACCGGCGGCGCCAGCGGCATCGGCGCGGCGCTGGCCCGCAAGATGGCGCAGGCGGGCGCCCATGTCGTGATCGCCGACCGCAACGCAGAGGCCGCGAAGGACATCGCGGCCGAGATCGGGGGACTGGGCCTCGCCTGCGACGTCACGCGCGAGGGCGATATCCAGGCCGCCGTCCAGGCCGCGCAGGACCGGTTCGGCCCGGCCGACATTTTCGTCTCTAACGCGGGCTTCGGCGTGGGCGAACCCGATCACGCGGCCTCGGCAAGTGACGAGGTCTGGATGCTGAACTGGCAGGTCCACGTGATGAGCCATGTCTACGCCGCCCGCGCCGTGCTGCCCGACATGATCGCGCGCGGCGATGGCTACCTGGTGAACATGGCGTCGGCGGCGGGGCTTCTGGCCCAGATCGGGGATGCGGCCTATTCTGCGACCAAGCACGCGGCGGTCAGTTTCGCGGAATCGCTTGCGATCAGCCACGGCGACCAGGGCATCAAGGTTTCGGTCATCTGCCCGCAATACGTGGCGACCCCCCTGATCGGTCTCTCGGACAGCGACGCCGAAGGCAGCCGGTCGCTGTTGACGCCGGCCCAGGCGGCGCAGACCATCATGGACGGCATCGCGGAAGAACGGTTCCTGATCCTGCCCCATGCCCAGGTCGCGCAATTCGTCCAGATGCGCGCGATGGATCATGACAAGTGGCTGGCTGGAATGCGCGGCCTGCGGGCCAAGGCGCTGCGCGACCTGGGCGGGATCGACCTGCGCCGGTTCCACCAGCTGATGTAGAAGCCGTCAGCCGAAACGCGTCGAAAGCTGGTCCAGGAACTGGCCGCGCGACGCCTCGAACGCCGCGAGGATCTCGCCCAGAGCGACATCGCCGCCGCGGCCTTGCGCGGCCTGAACCTCTCCCTGCTGGCACAGCCGCGAGAATTCGGCGAAGCCGAGGCTGAGCGCGCTGCCCTTCAGGAAATGCAAGTCCGCTACCAGATCGCCGGGGCCCCGGGCCCCGCGCAGGCGGGCCATGACCTCCTCGACCTCCTCGATGAACAGCGCGACGACTTCGGGGAAGTCGTCTTCGCCCACTTCGGCCCGCAACTCGGCGACCCGCGACCAATCGATCATCCCTCGTCCCTTCGGCCGGTTTTTCCGCGCTGCATCGTCGCACCGATGGGTGCAGCAAGCGTTAACCCATCCGATTTGAACCGATGGACTTCGAGCATTAACGCCGATGTAACTGCCGGCGCGCAGATTGGCGCGCAACCGGTTTTCGGATGGTGACAGTAAGCGGGGTGTATCGGGGGTTTGGCCGGCACGTTTCACAATACGGACAGGGCACCGGGCGAGGGTCGGCCGATCCAGCGCGTTCTGGTTGTCGATGACAGCCGGATGCAGAGGCGCATCCTGGCCGGATCGCTGATGCGCTGGGGCTACGAGGTGCTGGAGGCGGACAACGGCGCCGCGGCGCTGGACCTGTGCCGTTCGGTGCCCCCCGACCTGATCCTCAGCGACTGGATGATGCCCGGCATGTCCGGGATCGAGTTCTGCCGCGCCTTCCGGGCCCTTCAGCTGGATGCCTACGGCTATTTCATCCTGCTCACCTCGAAAAGCGACGCACATGACGTCGCCCAGGGTTTCGAGGCCGGGGCCGACGATTTCCTGGTCAAGCCCGCCAGCCCGGACGATCTGCAGGCGCGGATCTCGGCCGCGACCCGCATCCTGGGGATGGAGCGCGAGCTGAGCGCGAAGAACAAGGTGATCTCGGAGACCCTGCAGAAGCTGCAGGACATCCATGACCGGATCGACAAGGACCTGCTCCAGGCCAAGACGATCCAGGAATCGCTGGTCCCCGAACAGGACCGCGATTTCGGCCGGTCGCGGATCAGCCTGCTGCTCAAGCCCTGCGGTCACATCGGCGGCGATCTCGTCGGCATGTTCAGCCCGGGCCGCAACCGGGTTGCGTTCTACAACATCGATGTCTCGGGGCATGGCATCACCTCGGCGATGATGACCGCGCGGCTGGGCAGTTACCTCAGCAGCACCCATCTGGAGCAGAACATCGCGGTCGAGAAACGGATGGACCGCTTCTTTGCATTGCGACCACCGATCGATGTCGCGATGCATCTCAATGGTCGTCTGCTGGCCGATACCGGGATTTCGGAATACTTCACCATGATCTACGGCACCTGTGACCTGCGCACGGGCGAGGTCCGAATGGTGCAGGCCGGTCACCCGCATCCGCTGCTTCTGCACCGCGACGGCTCGCAGACCTTCCTGGGCGAAGGCGGCATGCCGGTCGGCCTTTTCGCCGAGGCCCGGTTCGAGCAGATCGCCTTCCGGATGGAGATTGGCGACAGACTGCTGATTCATTCGGACGGTTTCACCGAAGCGATCCTGAAGGATGGCAGCATGTTGGATCAGGCCGGACTTCAGGGCCTGCTCCGCCAGGTCGGCGACGCGTCAGGCCCGGAACTGCTCGACGATCTCTTCTGGCTTCTGACCGAGGAGCTGAACCCCGAAACCGGCATCGGCGACGACGTCTCGGCCCTGCTGTTCGAGTATCTTGGCCCTGAGAACTGAGCGACGGACCCAGCTTTCCTATCGTGCAAGCCGTGCGGCGAAATACCTGTCGCCGGCATTTCCCAGGATCCGCGCGGCGTCTTCCGGGCGGGACCAGATCACCTCGTGATCGGGTTCGACCGGCGGGCCGACCCTGCGCGTGGGTGTGGCGACATAGATGTGGCAGATCTTCTCGGCCCAGAGATCGTATTCCGGCATGTAGGCGAAGCGCCGGAACGCCCCCAGCCTCCGGGGCCGCGCGATCAGCCAGCCGGTTTCCTCGTAGACTTCGCGATGCAGGGCCGCGACGGGCGCCTCGCCCGGGTCGATCCCGCCGCCCGGCAGCTGGATATCGGGCTGAGGCATCATCTGCACAGTCAGCAACAGGGCGCCATCGCGCGGCAGAAGCGCATAGACACCCGGCCTGCGCCGATAGATGCGGCCGGTCTCCGGCGGGGTTCCGAATCGGGGGATCAACCTGCCACCCTCTTTTCTCGCGACTTGATGCCCTTATATAGACGCGGTATGCCAAGCTCTGGCCTCCAGGGAAACCCCCAGGGAAATCTCATGACACTCGGATCGCAAATCGCGTGGGACGACACGGTCCTGCCCTTTCAGCTTGACGCTTCTGACATGCGCGGCCGCATCGCGCGGCTGGATGGCGTGCTGACGGGCATTCTGAAACAGCACGACTATCCCCCGCAGGTCGAGGCGCTGATCGCCGAGATGGCGCTTCTGACCGCACTGATCGGACAGACGATCAAGCTGCGCTGGAAGCTGTCGCTTCAGGTCCAGTCGACCGGCGGCGCGGTGCGCATGATCGCAACCGATTATTTCGCTCCGGAGGAGGAAGGGCGGTCCGCGCGGATCCGCGCCTATGCCAGCTATGACGCGGACAAGCTGACCGATGGCGATCCCTTCGACCAGGTCGGACAGGGCTATTTCGCCATCCTGATCGACCAGGGCACGGGGTCCACGCCTTACCAGGGCATCACGCCGCTGACCGGCGCATCCCTCAGCGCCTGCGCCGAGAGCTATTTCGCGCAGTCCGAACAATTGCCGACGCGTTTCGCGCTCAGTTACGGCGTCTCGTCCGCGCCCGGCGTCGCCGCGCATTGGCGGGCGGGCGGCGTGATGTTGCAGCACATGCCCAAGGCGTCGCCCTTCATGGCCAGCGGCCAGGGGTCCGGCGACATTCTCCGCGCCGCCGATCTGGTCGATGGCGACGAGGGCGAGAACTGGAACCGCGTGAACATCCTTCTGGATACGGTCGAGGATCTGGAACTGGTGGGACCCTCGGTCGCGCCCACAGACCTTCTCGTGCGTCTCTTTCACGAGGAAAGCCCCCGCGTCTACGACGCGCAGGCGGTCCGCTTTGGCTGCACCTGTTCGGAAGATCGCGTGCGGCAAAGCCTGTCGATCTATTCCGCCCGCGACATCGAGAAGATGACCACGGACGAAGGCATCGTGACCGCCGATTGCCAGTTCTGCGGCGCGAATTACCGTCTGGACCCGGCGACGCTGGGGTTCGAGGGCAAGGCGCCCGACCGCGATGGGCAAGGTGACTGATCTCGAGGCGCGGCTTCTGGCGGCGCTGACGCGTCCGGGTCACGAGTCCTCGGATTTCGATCTGAACCCCGACACGGTCCTGCCCGAGGGGCGCAGCCTGCGCGCGGCCGGCGTCCTGATCGGGATCACCACCCATAGCGCTGCGCCCGGCGTCCTTCTGACCAAGCGGTCCTCGGCGCTGAAGCATCACCCGGGGCAGATCGCCTTTCCCGGGGGCAGGCAGGACCCCACCGATCCCACTGTCGTCGACGCCGCGCTGCGCGAAGCGCACGAGGAGATCGGCCTGCCCCGGGGCGCGGCGCGGGTGCTTGGCACGCTGCCCCCGCACGAGACGGTCACGGGTTTCAACGTGACGCCTGTGGTCGCCCTGATCGCCGATCCCTTCCCGTGGCGCGCCGAACCGGGCGAGGTCGACGAGGTCTTTTCGGTTCCCTTCTCCCATGTGGCGGATCCCGCGCAATTCCACATCCAGTCCCGGCGCTGGCGCGGCAAGCTGCGTCATTACTTCGCCGTGCCCTACGGACCCTATTACATCTGGGGGGCAACCGCGCGTATCCTGCGCGGACTGGCCGCCCGGATGGAGACATGACGCGACTGACGGCAGACTGGCTGACGCAGGCCCCGACACGCGCCGTTTGCGCGGCCCTGTCGCGCGACGGTGCGCAGGTCCTGTTCGTGGGCGGATGCGTCAGGAACACCCTGCTGGAGGTGCCGGTCAGCGATCTCGACATCGCCACCGATGCCCGGCCCGAAACCGTGATGAAACTGGCCGCCGAGGCAGGACTGCGCGCGGTGCCCACGGGGATCGAACATGGCACCGTCACCGTCATCGCGGATGGCCACCCCTTCGAGGTGACGACGTTCCGGCACGACATCGAGACCGATGGCCGCCGCGCCGTCGTGTCCTTCGCCACCGACATGGCCGAGGACGCCATGCGGCGCGATTTCACGATGAACGCGCTCTACGCGCGGCCGGACGGATGCGTGCTGGACCCGGTGGGTGGTCTGCCCGACCTGATCGCGCGGCGGGTCCGCTTCATCGGCGACGCCCATGACCGTATCCGCGAGGATCACCTGCGTAGCCTGCGCTTTTTCCGCTTTCACGCCTGGTATGGCGACCCCGCGGCCGGAATGGATCCCGACGCGCTCGCCGCGATCGCGGCGCATCTGGACGGGCTGGACCGGCTGTCGCGCGAACGGATCGGGGCCGAGATGCTGAAACTGCTGGCCGCACGCGACCCCGCACCCGCGGTGGCCGCCATGCGCCAATGCGGCGTTCTGGCCGCGATCCTGCCCGGCACCGATGACCGGGCATTGGCCCCTGTCGTTCACTTTGGCGGTCAGTTGGGCCTGGGTCCCGATCCTATCCTGCGGCTGGCCGCGCTTGGCCCCGACTTCACCGATGCGCTGCGCCTGTCGCGCGATCAGGCGCGGCGTCTGGACCTGTTGCGCCGCTGGGCCGAGGGCGCCGCGCCGGGGCCCGAGCTGGGCTATCGCCTCGGCGCCGAGGACGCGCTGGCCGTGATTGCCCTGAGGGCCGCGCTGACCGAAAGCCCGCCTCCGCCCGACGCTGTCGCCGGTGTCGCCTCGGGTGCGGGCCGGACCATGCCGCTCGGCGCCGCCGATCTGATGCCGCAGTGGCGCGGCGCGGCGCTGGGTGAAAGGCTGCGTGATCTCGAGGATCGCTGGATCGCCTCCGGCTTCACGCTGACCCGCGACCGGTTGCTGGCTCTGCCCCGCGATCCAGAAAAGGGGTGACAAGGCCCGCCCCTTCGCCTACCCCTGTGGCATCCATGACGGAGGGGTACGCGGATGTATTACGGGATCTGGTTTACCTGACAGCCAGTCGTCCCGTTCGAAGGGGCATGTCGCCCGGGAAACCGGGTGCTGTCCCCGTTCTGCATCCGTCCTAGTTTCGCTCGTCAGGAGCACACCGCCATGTTTCGTTTCTTCGAAAACCTCGTCGATCCCTATTGCGACTACCCCGAGAAGGACGTGCCGCCCACGCGGCTCGGTCCCTTCCTGGCCGAGTATTCCAAACCCTTCCGCCGCCTTTTCGTGATCACCGCGATCCTGTCGGTCATCGTCGCCTCGATCGAGATCGGGCTGATCTACTACATGGGCCGCGTCGTCGACCTGATGAACGGGCCGCCCGCACAGGTCTGGGAGCAGCACGGCACCGAACTGATCCTGGTCGCGCTGTTCATCCTGTTCCTGCGCCCGCTCTTCCAGGTGCTGGACGTGCTGTTCCTGAACAACGCGATCCTGCCCAATTTCGGCACGCTGATCCGGTGGCGCGCCCACAAGCATGTGCTGCGCCAGTCGGTCGGCTGGTTCGAGAACGATTTCGCCGGGCGGATCACCAACCGGGTGATGCAGACCCCGCCGGCCGCGGGCGAGGTCATCTTCCAGGTCTTCGATGCGATCTCGTTCTCGCTGGCGTATTTCGTGGGTGCGGCGATCCTGCTGACCACATCGGACCCGCGGCTTCTGCTGCCGCTGCTGATCTGGTTCGGCTTCTATGCCGGGCTGGTCTACTGGACGATCACCCGCGTCGGCCCCGCCAGCGAGGCCGCGTCGAATGCGCGGTCGAACGTCACCGGCCGGGTGGTGGACAGCTATACCAACATCCATTCGGTCAAGATGTTCGCGCATGACCGGCAGGAACTGGATTACGCGCGCGAAGCGATCGAGGAGTCGCGCCGGACTTTCCAGACAGAAATGCGCATCTTCACGATCATGGACATGTCGCTGGTGACGCTGAACGGTTTCCTGATCGTCGGTGTGGTCGGCTGGGCGATGTTCCTGTGGATGAACGGGCTGGCTAGCGCGGGCGTGGTCGCGGCGGCGGCGGCGCTGACCCTGCGGCTGTCGGCGATGACGGGCTGGATCATGTGGGCCCTGACCACCTTCTTCCGCCAGCTGGGCGTCGTCGCGGAAGGGATGCAGACCATCGCGCAACCCATCGACCTGGTCGACGCGGCGGATGCGCAGCCGCTGGCCCTGACCGACGGTCGGATCGAGCTGCGGGAGGTCTCGCACCATTACGGGCGCGGCTCGGGCGGGCTGGACCGGATCAGCCTGGTCATCCGTCCCGGCGAGAAGATCGGTCTGGTCGGGCGGTCCGGCGCGGGCAAGTCGACGCTGGTGAAGCTGCTGTTGCGGTTCTACGACGTCGAGAACGGCGCGATCCTGATCGACGGGCAGGACATCCGCAGCGTGACGCAGGACAGCCTGCGCCGGGCCATCGGCATGGTGCAGCAGGACAGTTCGCTCCTGCACCGGTCGGTGCGGGACAACATCCTCTATGGCCGGCCCGACGCGACCGAAGACGAGATGATCCGCGCCTCGATCCAGGCGCAGGCCCATGACTTCATCCTGGCGCTCGAGGATCCTCAGGGCCGTCGCGGCTATGACGCGCATGTGGGCGAACGGGGCGTCAAGCTGTCGGGCGGCCAGCGCCAGCGCGTGACGCTGGCCCGCGCGATCCTCAAGGACGCGCCGATCCTGCTGCTGGACGAAGCCACCAGCGCGCTCGACAGCGAGGTCGAGGCCGCGATCCAGGACACGCTCTACGGCATGATGGAGGGCAAGACCGTGATCGCCATCGCCCACCGCCTGTCCACCATCGCCCACATGGACCGCATCCTGGTCCTCGATGACGGTCATGTCGCGGAAGCGGGCACCCATGACGAGCTTCTGGCCGGGAACGGGCTATATGCGGGGTTCTGGGCCCGTCAATCCGGCGGTTTCCTGAATGCGGATGCCGCCGAATGAAGCTCGCCGACTGGATCGACGCCTTTCGCCCGGCCGACGGGCCGCCGCCCGAAAGGTTGGCGGCCTTCTTCGGCTGGTGCCTGTCGGGGGCCTGGCCCGCGCTGATCGTGGCCACACTCGCCTCGGCGCTGGCCGGAATGCTCGAGGCCGGGACGGCCCTGATCCTGGGCCTGGTGGTCGATGCGGCGGTGGCCAGCGGGCCCGAGGCCTTCTTCGCGCCACCCAATGTCGCGTTGATCGTCGGGGCCACCCTGTTCTTCCTGGTGGCGCGGCCATTGCTCTTCGGTCTGTCTTCGGCGCTGAACTCGGTCGTCGTGGGCCCGAACCTGAACCCCCTTGTCCTGTCGCGGCTGAACCGCTGGACCCTGGGGCAATCGGTCGGGTTCTTCGATGACGATTTCGCGGGCCGGATCGCGCAGAAGCAGATGCAGGCGGCCCGCGCGGTCACCGACGTGGTGATCGAGGTCATCAACGTCGTCGCCTTCGCGCTGGCCTCGCTGGCGGGGTCGCTGATCCTGCTGGCGATGATCGACGCGCGGGTCACGGCGGTGTTCCTGGTCTGGCTGGTCGCCTATTTCGCGATGATCCGCTGGTTCCTGCCCCGGGTGCGGCGGCGGTCGGCGGCGCGGGCCGGGGCGCGGGCCATGGTGTCGGGACAGGTGGTCGACACCATCACCAACATCAAGACGGTCAAGCTTTTCGCGCTGGCCGATTTCGAGGATCGCGCCGCGCTGGGCGCGATGGCCGTGTTCCGCCAACGCTCGCTGGAATTCGGATACCTGGCCGCCGCCTTCCGCTTCGCGCTGATGGCGCTGGCGGGGTTGCTGCCAGTCCTTCTGATCGGCGCGACGCTGATCTTCTGGCAGGCGGGCACCGCCACCACCGGCGATATCGTGGCCGCAGGCGCCGTCGCCATCCGCATCGCGCAGATGACGGGGTGGGTCAGTTTCACGCTGATGGCGATCTATTCCAACGTGGGCGAGGTCGAGGACGGAATGCGCACGCTGACGCCGCGCAACCGGCTGGAAGATGCCCCCGACGCGCCCGAGCTTGCGGTGCCGGAAGGCCGGATCGAATTCGACGGCGTCAGTTTCGCCTATGGGCGCGAGGATGGTGGCGTGCAGGACATCGACCTGACGATCCGACCTGGAGAGAAGCTGGGCATCGTCGGTGCCTCGGGTGCCGGAAAATCGACGCTGGTTTCGCTGTTGTTGCGGCTCTATCAGGCCGAAACGGGCGAAATCCGCATCGATGGCCAGCCGATCGACCGCGTCACGCAGGAGAGCTTGCGCCGCCAGATCGGAATGGTCACGCAGGAAACGGCGATGTTCAACCGCTCGGCCCGGGACAACATCCTCTACGGGCGACCCGATGCCTCGTCGGACGAAGTCGAGGAGGCCGCCCGCAAGGCCGAGGCGCATGATTTCATCGAGGGTCTTCGCGACCACAGGGAGCGGCGCGGCTACGAAGCCCATCTGGGCGAGCGCGGCGTCAAGTTGTCGGGAGGTCAGCGCCAGCGCATCGCGCTGGCCCGCGCCATCCTGAAGGACGCGCCCATCCTGGTGCTGGACGAGGCCACCAGCGCGCTCGACAGCGAGGTGGAGGCCTCGATCCAGACCGCGCTGCACCGGGTGATGGAGGGCAAGACCGTCATCGCCATCGCGCACCGGTTGTCCACCTTGTCCGAGATGGACCGGATCGTGGTGCTGGACCGGGGCCGGATCGTCGAGGAAGGGACCCACGAGGGCCTGATGCGCAAGAACGGGCTCTATGCGCAATACTGGACCCGCCAATCCGGCGGCTTCATCCGCACCGAAGCGGCAGAATAGGCCTTGGACGCGACGCTGACGATCACCCGCCTGGGCCATCAGGGCGACGGCATCGCCGAAGGCCCCGTCTATGTGCCGCGCACCCTGCCGGGAGAGGTCGTCACCGGCACGCTGGACGGCGCCACCTTGCGCGATGCGCGGATCGTCACGCCCTCGGCCCAGCGGGTGCGGGCGCCCTGCCGCCACTATGCCGCCTGCGGGGGCTGCGATCTGCAACATGCGCGCGACGACTTCGTCGCGGAGTGGAAAGAGGGGGTTGTCCGGGCCGCGCTGGCCGCGCAGGGGATCGAGGCCGAGTTCCTGCCGATCCACACCTCGCCCCCCGGATCGCGCAGGCGCGCGACCTTCGCGGCGCGCCGCACGAAGAAAGGCGTGACCGTCGGCTTTCATGGACGCGCCTCGGACACGATCGTGGACACGGACCAATGCCTGATCCTGCACCCCGACGTATTGGCCGGACGCGCCGTGGCCGCCGACCTGGCCCTGGTCGGAGCCAGCCGGAAGGCGGCCCTGGCCGTCGGCGTGACGCGCACGATGTCCGGCCTCGATGTCGTGGTGACCGGGGGCAAGCCCCTGGATGACGCTCTGCGCATCGCCCTGCCCGGCGTGGCGCGCGCGCATGACCTGGCGCGGCTGACCTGGGATGCCGAGGTGGTGGCCCTGCGCCGCCCGCCCGCCCAGCGCTTCGGCCGGGCCGAGGTGGTGCCGCCCCCGGGCGCCTTCCTTCAGGCCACGCCCGATGGCGAAGCAGCCCTTCTGGCCGCCGTGCGCCGCGCGCTGGGCGATGCGGGCCGTGTCGTCGATCTGTTCGCCGGGTGCGGCACCTTCGCCCTGCCTCTGGCCGAACAAGCCGAGGTCCTGGCGATCGAGGGCGATGCGGCGATGATCCAGGCCCTCGACCGGGGCTGGCGCAGCGCGCCTGGACTGAAACGCGTCCGTGCCGAGGCGCGCGATCTCTTCCGCCGTCCGCTTCTCGCCGAGGAGTTGCAGCGCCTCGACGCCGCCGTGATCGACCCGCCCCGCGCCGGAGCCGAGGCGCAGACCGCCATGCTGGCCCGGTCGGGTATCCCGGTGATCGCCGCGATCTCGTGCAATCCCGTGACCTTCGCGCGGGATGCGAAGAGCCTCGTCCAGGCAGGCTATCGCCTGAACTGGGTGCAGGTGGTCGATCAATTCCGATGGTCGCCCCATGTCGAACTTGCCGCCGCCTTCACGCTCGCCCATATCCCCGGGCGACGGGCACGGAGCACATCATGACTTTTCGCGAAAGGCTGGCCGACTGGCTGGCGCAACCCTGGGTCGGCAATGCGATCATTGGCGTCATCATCTTCAACGCGATCCTTCTGGGGATGGAGACCTCGCCCACGATCATGGGCCATGCGGGCGACCTGATCCTTGCGCTGGACCGGATCTGCCTTGGCATTTTCGTGGCCGAGATCGGGTTGAAGCTGGTCGCGCATGGTCACCGCTTCTTCAGGAACGGGTGGAACATCTTCGACTTCGTGATCGTCGGTATCGCGCTGGTGCCGGATGCCCAGGGGCTGTCGGTCCTGCGGGCGCTGAGGATCCTGCGGGTTCTGCGCGTCGTGTCGGCGGCACCTCGCCTGCGCCGCGTGGTCGAAGGCTTCGTCACGGCGCTTCCCGGCATGGGCAGCGTCTTCCTCTTGATGGCGATCATCTTCTACATCGGGGCGGTCATGGCCACGAAACTCTTCGCGGCATCCTTCCCCGAATGGTTCGGATCGCTGGGGCAGTCGGCCTATACCCTGTTCCAGGTGATGACCCTGGAAAGCTGGTCGATGGGCATCGTGCGCCCGGTGATGGAGGTCTATCCCTACGCCTGGGCCTTCTTCGTTCCCTTCATCATGATGACCACCTTCGCGGTCGTGAACCTGCTGGTCGGCCTGATCGTGAATTCGATGCAGGACGCCCATAGCCAGGAGGAAGGCGAAAGGACCGACGCCTACCGTGACGAGGTTCTGGCCAGATTGCAGGCGATCGAACGCCGCCTGACCGAAGACGCCGGGTCCCGTGACAAGAATTGATTTTGAAGCGGTCCCGATTCAGGATATCCGGACGGAAAAAGCGGCTTCGGGCAGGTCCATGAAAAGACGTAGTTTCAACGTGATGCTTCTGGCTGGCGCGGCCTTCGTCGCCTCGGCCTGTTCTTCGTCGAAGTTCCGCCGCTACAACGGTCCTGAGGTCACCTCGATCGTCGTCAACAAGTCCGCGCGGAAGATGTATTTGCTGCACCATGACCGCGTTCTCAAGGAGTACGATTTCGTTCTGGGCTTCGCTCCGGAAGGGCACAAGCAGTTCGAAGGTGACGGCAAGACGCCGGAGGGGACCTACTTCATCGACCGACGCAACCCGAACAGCGATTTCCACCTCTCGCTGGGCATCTCGTATCCCAATGCCGAGGACATCGCCTTCGCCAAGGCGCATGGCAAGAGCCCCGGCGGTGACATCTTCATCCACGGTCAGCCCAATGGCGTCGCCAAGACGAAAAGGGGTGACTGGACTTGGGGCTGCATCGCGGTCCGCAACCGCGATATCGAGGAAATCTATGCGATGGTGCGCGATGGCACGGTGATCACGATCCGGCCGTAGCCAGCACGCCGCCACCGCCGCCCATCACCAGCGTCCACCAGATCTTGCCGTTCTGTTCCTGGAACCAGGAAAAGCCCATGTCGA
>SBFT01000155.1 GCA_006227805.1 Paracoccaceae bacterium | reverse complement strand
TGAGGTGCGAGAAGGGCGTGTCGCCGGTCAGGCGCACCCGCACGGCGGTCTGGACCCGCGCGCCGGGCGCCAGGTCCAGCGCGCGGCGCACCGGGTCGGGGGCGGGGCCGTAGGCGAAGGACAGAAGCCGCACGGTCGTCGCCCGGCCCATGCGCACCACCTGTGGGATCAGCGTCGCCATGTCGGCGGCGATGGGCGATGGCGCGCGCGGCGCGCGCACGACCGAGCCCGCGCCCGCGCGTTTCTCGATCAGCCCGTCGGCGGCCAGCGCATCCAGCGCGCGCCGCACGGTCACGCGCGAGACGCCCTGCGAGAAGGCCAGCTTGTCCTCGCTGGGCAGGAGCGCGCCCGGGGCATGGGTGCCGCGCGCGATCTCCTCGCGCAGGAGCAGGTAGACCCGGCGCGACTTGCCGCCTTCTGGAAGCCTGGTGGCGGGTGCGGTCATCTGATCCCCTGAAAGCATGGCTAGACAATAACCTGTATTACAGATAATACAAGTGGGCGATGCAAGACGGAGGGGGCCATGCCGGTTGTCGAAATCCACCTGATCGAAGGCTACGGCGAGGGGGACAAGCGCCGCCTGGGCCACGCGCTGACCGACGCGGTGCGGTCGGTCCTGCCGGCGCCGCTGGAGGGGATCACCGTGATGATCCACGAGATGTTGCCTTCGGGTTACATGCGCGGCGGCGAAGGCAAGACGCCCGCGCCGGCCCTGCCCGATCCGGCGGAGACGGTGCGCGCCTATCTCGACGCGATGGAGGCGCGCGATCTGGACCGCGCGGGAACCTTCCTGGGGGCCGGGTTCACCATGCAGTTTCCCGGGGCGGCGCCGATGAACACGCTGGCGCAGCTGGTCGAGTGGTCGAAACCCCGCTACCGCTTCGTGAAGAAGACCTACGAGCGTTTCGACGCGGGCATGAGCGCGGAAGGACCGGTCGTCTATTGCTTCGGCACGCTCCATGGCGAATGGCTGGACGGCAGCGCCTTCGAGGGCATCCGCTTCATCGACCGCTTCCAGCTGTCCGAGGGGCTGATCGTGCGCCAGGACGTGTGGAACGACATGCCCAAGATCGGCGGCGAGGTCCGCAAGTGAGCGGGATCGATCCGATCACGCTGGCGGTTCTGGCGGGCCGGATGGAGCAGATCGCCGACGAGATGGACGCGACGCTGTTCCGCGCGGCCTTCAACCCGATCATCGCCGAGGCGCATGACGCCTCGCACGGGCTCTACCATGCCGCCACGGGCGACACGCTGGTGCAGGGCAAGTCGGGCCTTCCGATCTTCGTGGGCGTCATGGCCTTCGCGGTGAAGGCGGTGATCGACAAGGCGGCCCAGGACGGCGATCTGGCCGATGGCGACATCTACATCTTCAACGACGCCCATCTGGGGGGCACGCACCTCTCCGACATGCGGCTGGTGCGGCCCTATTTCCGGGATGGCCAGCTTTTCTGCTATCTGGCCAGCGTAGGTCACTGGCATGACGTGGGGGGTGCCGTGCCCGGCAACTACAACCCCGCCGCGACGGATGCCTTCCAGGAGGCTTTCGTGCTGCCGCCGGTGCGGATCGCGCGCAAGGGCGTCATCAATCAGGACATCATCGACATCCTGATGCGCAACACCCGCCTGCCGCAATCGGCGATGGGCGATCTCAACGGGCAACTCGGCGCGCTGGACCTCGGGGTCAAGCGCCTCGACGCGCTGCTGGATGAATACGGCGCCGACACGGTCCGCGCCGCGCTCGACGCGCTGGGCGAACGGGCGGAAAAGCTGATGCGCGCGGAACTGGCGGCACTCCCCGATGGCCGGTGGGAGGCCGAAGATTTCCTCGACAATGACGGCATCACCGACCGGGCGCTGCTGATCCGCGTGGCGCTCGAGATCCGGGGCGACAAAATGGTCCTCGATTTCGCCGGGACGGCGCCCGTGACCGCGGGGCCGGTGAACATCGCCCTGCCCACGGCGGTGGCCACGGCCTATGTGGCGATCAAGCACATCTTCCCCGGCCTGCCCGCGAATGCGGGCGTGATGCGCCCCATCGAGGTGAGGATTCCGGACGGGAGCCTGTTGTCGGCCGCGTTTCCCGCCCCCGTGGGGGGCTATACCGAAACGATCCTGCGGATGATCGACGTGATCTTTTCGGCCATGGCGCAGGCGGCGCCGACCCGCGTGGTGGCCAATGCCTATGGCACGATCAACGCGCTGTCGATCGCGGGCAAGCGCGCGAACGGCGCGCCCTGGGTGATGTTTTCCTTCTTCGGCGGCGGGCATGGCGGATCGCCCGAAAGCGACGGTTTGAACCACGGCAACGCGCCGATCTCGACCGCGACGATCCCGCCCCTGGAAATCCTCGAGGCGGCCTATCCGGTGATGTTCCGCCAATGGGCGCTGCGCCCGGACAGCGCGGGCGCGGGCGCGCATCGCGGGGGCCTGGGTGCGGTCTATGAGATCGAGCTTCTCGAGGAGAACGCGCGCGCGTTCCTCTTCGGAGAACGCGGCCGGTTCGCGCCCAAGGGTATCGCGGGCGGAGGCGAGGCGGCGCTCAACCATTTCGAATACGAGCAGGACGATGGCTGGCACGCGCCGCCGATGACCTCGAAGATGCTGGGGATGCAGTTGAAGCGCGGCCAGGCGGTGCGGCTGGAAACGCCGGGCGGCGGCGGCTATGGCGCGCCCGGCGACCGCGACCCGGCGGCGGTGGCGCGCGATGTGGCCTTGGGTTTCCTGTCGGCTGACCGCGCCACGGCGCTTTACGGCGATGCCTGGAAAGGGTCCGCGCAATGACGAAGATGGTGGGCGTGGACGTGGGCGGCACGTTCACGGATGTATTCGTCCTGGACGAGGCGACGGGGCGGGCAAGCGTCGCCAAGGTGCCGACGACGCGGCCCGACCAGTCGGGCGGCTTCCTTGCGGGCATCGGGAAACAGATCGCGGACATGGGCGAGATCGCGGTCGTCGTGCATGGCACGACGGCGGGAACCAACGCGCTGCTGGAACGCAAGGGCGCGAAGATCGGCGTGATCACGACGCAAGGCCTGGGCGATGTGCTGGAAATGCGCCGCCGCGACCGGCCCCGGACATGGGGACTGCGCGGCGACTTCAAACCCGTCGTCCCGCGAGACCGGCGGCTGGAAGTGCCCGAGCGCACGCTGGCCGATGGCACGATCCGCACGCCCGTGGACCTCGACGCCGTGCGCGACGCGGCGCGGCGGCTGATCGACATGGGGTGCAAGGCGGTCGCGGTCCTCTTCGCCAATGCCTATGCGAACCCCGAGAACGAACGCGCCGCGGTCGAGGCCGTGCGCGCCGTCTGGCCGAACGAGCATGTCGCGGCCTCGTCCGAGATCCTGCCCGAGATCCGCGAGTTCGAACGCTTCTCGACCACGGCGCTGAACGCCTACCTGCAACCCGAGGTCGCGGGCTATCTCGACCGGCTGGAGACCGCGCTGAAGGGCGGCGGCTTCAAGGGCGAGTTCCTCATCGTTCAGTCGAACGGCGGCGTGATGGGGGTCGAGACCGCCTGCCGCCTGCCGGTGCGCACGGCGCTCTCGGGTCCTGCCGCGGGGGTGATCGCCGCGGGCTACATCGCCGAGACCGCCGGGTTCCCGGACGTGATCACCGGCGACGTGGGCGGGACCAGCTTTGACGTCTCGCTGGTGGCGGGCGGCCGCTCGATGCTCGCGCCCCAGACATCCATCGACTTCGGCATGGTTGTCCGCACGCCCATGATCGAGATCGCGACCATCGGCGCGGGCGGCGGGTCGATCGCCTGGGTCGACAAGGGCGGCCTTCTGAACATCGGCCCGGAAAGTGCCGGGTCCGATCCCGGCCCCGTCGCCTACGGCCGTGGCAATGACCGGCCCACGGTGACGGATGCCAACATCGTCCTGGGCCGGATCGAC
This sequence comes from Paracoccaceae bacterium, assembly GCA_006227805.1. Lineage (GTDB taxonomy): Bacteria > Pseudomonadota > Alphaproteobacteria > Rhodobacterales > Rhodobacteraceae > JAGYKE01. The sequence continues at coordinate 2,726 of SBFT01000155.1, read as the reverse complement.
CCCGACAATCCCATCGGCGGCGTGCTGGATCGCCTCGACGTCGACGCCGCCGCGCGCGCCATCGACACCCATGTGGGCCAGCCCCTGGGCCTGACCACGCTGGCCGCTGCCGAAGCGATCCTGACCGTCGCCAACAGCCGCATGGCGGGCGCGATCCGCCTCGTCAGCATCGAGCGTGGGCATGACCCGAAGCGGTTCAGCTACATGCCCTTCGGGGGTGGCGGCGCGCTGCACGCCGGTGCGATCCTGGCCGATGTGGGCCTCGCCCGCGCGATCGTGCCGCGCTATCCGGGCGTGACCTCGGCCATGGGCTGCGTGATCGCCGACATGCGGCAGGATTTCGTCCAGACGCTGAACGTCATGGCCGCGTCGGTGGACGAGGCCGCGATGCGCGCCGTCATGCAGGCCCATGTGGACGAAGGCCTGGCGCTTCTCGACGCCGCCAGGTCCCGCTTCGAGACGCGCGAGGTGATCTTCGAGCTGGACATGGCCTATGTCGGCCAGACGCATACCGTGTCGGTGCCGCTGCCCGTCGCGGTGAACGGCGGCCGGGTGGACGCGCCCACGCGCGACGGGATCGCACAGGCCTTCGACGCCGCCTATCACGCGACCTATGGGCGCTTGCTGAAAGACGGCGTGCGCCGCGTGATGAACCTGCGCACCGCGGTGATCGGGCGGCGGCCCAAGTTCGACCTGAGCGCCCTTGCCCCTGCGGAAGGCGGCAGCGTCGAGGCCGCACGGAAGGGCGCGCGCCGCGTGCATTTCGCAGACCGGTGGCACGACACCGCGATCTATGACCGCCTGTCGCTGCCCGTGGGCGCGGTGATCGAGGGGCCTGCGATCCTCGAACAGCTCGACACCACCATCCTGATCGAGCCCTGGCTGAAGGGCACGGTCGATCCCTTCGGCAACGTCATCCTGGAGCGCCGCGCATGAGCCTCGAGACACTTGATCCCGTCCGCACCGCCGTCCTGACGATCGACCTGCAGAACGACTTCCTGCACCCGGCAGGTGCCTATGGCCGGGCGGGGCAGGGGGCGGCGGCCATCGCGGCGCTGCCCGCGCGGGTGGGCCCGGTGATCGACGCGCTGCGGGCCAAGGGCGGCACCTATGTCTCGGCCCAGTTCACGCTGGTGCCGGGGCCGGGGGGAGACCCCCTGATCGCGCCGCACCTGAAGAAGCTGCGCCCGTTCCTGGGCAAGGGTGACTTCGCGCCGGGGTCCTTCGGCCACGCGCTGGTCGATGAACTGCAACCGGCGGACTACACGGTCGAAAAGGTTGCCTATTCCGCCTTCTACCAGACACGGCTGGAATACATCCTGCGGGCGCTGGGCATCGACACCTTGATCGTCGGCGGGATCGTCACGAACGGCGGCGTCGCCAGCACGGTCCGCGACGCGCACCTGCGCAACATCGAGACGATCCTGCTGTCGGACGGCTGCGCCGCCTTCCGGGACGAGGTGCATCAGGCGACGCTGATCTCTCTCGGGACCGTCACGCAGGTGATGACCTGCGCGGAAGCGGCCGCCCTGATCGGGGGCGCGTCATGAGCCTGAAGGCGCGGCTGGGGAAGGGGCGCATCCTGATGGCGCCCGGCGTCCATGACGGGCTGACCGCGACGCTGGCCCAGCAGGCGGGGTTCGAGGCGCTCTACCTCTCGGGCGCCGCCGTCGCCTATACGCGGCTTGGGCGTCCCGACATCGGCCTGACCACGATGAGCGAGATGGCCGACACCATGGCGCTGATCCGCGACCGGGTGGAGCTGCCGGTGATCATCGACGCCGATACGGGCTTCGGCAACGCGCTGAACGCGCAGCGCACCATGCGCGCCTATGAACGCGCGGGGGCGAATGCGCTGCAGGTCGAGGACCAGACCTATCCCAAACGCTGTGGCCACCTGGCGGACAAGACCTTGATCCCCCAGGCGGAAATGGTCGGCAAGATCGCCGCCATGTGCGACGCGCGCGCCAGCGAGGAAACGCTGGTGATCGCGCGCACCGATGCAGTGGCGGTGGAAGGCTTCGACCGCGCGGTGGACCGGGCCGAGGCCTACCTGGCCGCAGGGGCGGATGTGCTTTTCATCGAGGCGCCGCGCTCGGGCGAGGAACTGGCGCGCGCGGCGGCGCATTTCCGGGGGCGCGTGCCGATGCTGGCCAACATGGTCGAAGGCGGCGACACGCCGCTGAAATCGGCGGCCGACCTCGAAGACCTCGGGTTCTCCATCGTGATCTTTCCGGGCGGCATCGTGCGCGCGCTGGCCCGCACGGCGCAGGATTATTACACCAGTCTGCACGCCCATGGCACGAACGCGCCCTTCGCGGATCGGATGTTCGATTTCGGCGGGCTGAACGGGGTGATCGGCACTTCCCAGATGCTGGCGCGCGGCAAGACCTATTCGGGCGAGTGAGATGGCGCAGGTCCTGCCCGCCCCCGACCGTTTCGACGCCGACGCGCAGGTGGTCATCATCGGCGCCGGCGCCGCGGGCCTGATCGCGGCGCTGGCCGCGCAGGAGCGCGGTCGCGAGGTGCTGGTGCTGGAACGCGACGCGGTGCCCTCGGGCTCGACCGCGCTGTCGGCGGGCCTGATCCCCGCGGCGGGCACCGCGCTGCAACGCGCGGCCGGGATCGGGGATGACCCCGCCCGCTTCGCCGCCGACATCCAGAAGAAGGCCAGGGGCGAGAACGATCCGGCGCTGGTCGACCTTCTGGCGACAGGGGCCGCGCCG
>SBFT01000298.1 GCA_006227805.1 Paracoccaceae bacterium | reverse complement strand
GCCCGTCGAAGAGGATGCGCCCCTCGCGCGGGGGCAGAAGCCCGGTGATGACGCGCGCCAGCGTCGACTTGCCCGATCCGCTTTCGCCCACCACGGCCAGCGTCTGGCCCGGGAAGAGCTGGACATTGACGTCCTTCAGGACGTCGAACTTGGTGCCCTTGTAGCGCGCGCTTATGTGCTCGCAGGACAGGACCGGATCGCCCTTGGGGCGCTTTTCCTCGTGTTCGATCTGGCGGACCGATACGAGTGCCCTGGTATATTCCTCACGCGGGGCGTTGATGATCTGGTCGGTGGGGCCGTATTCCACCGTCTCGCCCATCTTCAGCACCATGATGTCGTCGCTGACCTGCGCCACCACCGCCAGGTCGTGGGTGATGTAGAGGGCCGCGACCCCGGTGTCGCGGATCGCCTCCTTGATCGCGGCCAGCACGTCGATCTGGGTGGTGACATCCAGCGCGGTCGTGGGTTCGTCGAAGACCACCAGGTCCGGTTCGGGACACAGCGCCAGCGCCGTCATGCAGCGCTGCAATTGCCCGCCCGAGACCTGGTGCGGATAGCGGCGCCCGATGTTCTCCGGATCGGGCAGGCCCAGCTTGCGGAACAATCCAACGGCCCGTTTTTCGGCCTCGCGGCGCGAGAACTTGCCCTGGGCCACGGCGGCCTCGACCACCTGGTCCATGATCTGGCGCGCCGGGTTGAAGCTGGCGGCGGCGGATTGCGAGACATAGGTCACCTCGCCGCCGCGCAGGCGGCGCACGTCGCGCAGGGACGCCTTCAGGATGTCGCGGCCATTGACCCAGACCTCGCCGCCGGTGATGCGCACGCCGCCGCGCCCATAGGCCATGGTGGCAAGGCCGATGGTGGACTTGCCCGCGCCGCTTTCGCCGATCAGGCCCAGGACCTTGCCGGGTTGCAGGTCGAAATCGACGCCGTGGACGATCTCGATGTCGCGGGGTTTCTCTCCCGGCGGATAGATCGTGGCGCCGATCCGCAGACCGCGCACCTTGACGAGAGGTTCGGTCATCCCCGGCCCCCTTTCAGCGACGTGGTGCGGTTCAGGATCCAGTCCGCGACCAGGTTGACGCTGATCGCCAGCGTCGCGATGGCGATGGCCGGGTAGAGGGCCGCGCCGATGCCATAGACGATCCCGTCCTTGTTCTCTTTCACGATGCCGCCCCAATCGGCCAGCGGCGGCTGCACGCCCAGACCCAGGAAGGACAGGGTCGAGATGAACAGCACCATGAAGATGAAGCGCAGGCCCAGTTCCGCGACCAGCGGCGACAGGGCGTTGGGCAGGATCTCGCGGAAGATGATCCAGGCCCGGCCTTCGCCGCGCAGCTTGGCGGCCTCGACGTAATCCATCACGTTGATGTCGACCGCGACCGCGCGGGCCAGGCGGAAGACGCGCGTGGCGTCCAGCAGCCCCATGACCACGATCAGCGTCGTCACCGTCACCGGCAGCACCGCCAGCACCACCAGCGCCAGGATCAGCGAGGGGATGGACATCAGCAGATCGACCATCCGCGACAGCAGCTGATCCGCCCAGCCCCCCAGCACCGCCGCCAGAAAGCCCAGGATCGCTCCGGTGGTGAAGCTGAGGATCGTCGCCATCGTGGCGATGAAGATGGTCGTGCGCCCGCCATAGATCATCCGCGTCAAGAGATCGCGGCCGATGTTGTCGGTGCCCAGAAGATGCTCGGCCGAGGAGGGCTCCCAGACGTCTCCCACCACCTCGGCCATGCCATAGGGCGCTATCAAGGGCGCGAAGATCGCCGCCAGGAAGTAGAGCGCGGTCAGGAACAGACCGATCATCGCCGAGACGGGCATGTGCGTGAACATCTCTCCGCCTCCTTATTTCGGGTGCCGCAGGCGCGGGTTGGCGAGGATCGACACCACGTCCGCGACAAGGTTGAGCGAGATGTAGATGGCCGCGAAGATCACGCCGCAGGCCAGAACCACGGGCACGTCGCGCTTGACCACGGCATCGACCAGGAACTGGCCCATGCCGGGATAGACGAAGACGACCTCGACCACGACGACGCCCACGACCAGGTAGGCCAGGTTCAGCATCACCACGTTGACGATGGGGGCGACGGCGTTGGGGAAGGCGTGCTTGCGGATGACGTCGAAGCTGCTCAGGCCCTTGAGTTCGGCGGTCTCGATATAGGCCGATTGCATGACGTTCAGGATCGCGGCGCGCGTCATGCGCATCATGTGCGCCAGAACGACCATGGTCAGCACCGCCACGGGCAGGGCGATCGCGTTCAGCTTCTGCCCCAGCGTCATGGTGTCGTTGATCAGCGCCAGCGGGCTGAACCAGCCCAGTTGCACCGCGATGAAATAGACCAGCACGTAGCCGATCAGGAATTCCGGAATCGAGATCGTCGCCAGCGTCACGCCCGAGATCATCTTGTCCGGCCAGCGGTTGCGGTAGCGCACCGCCAGAAGGCCGAGGAAGATCGCCAGCGGAACCGACACCAGGGCGGCCCAGAAGGCCAGGAACAGCGTGTTGCCCAGCCGCGAGGAAATGCTGGTCGCGATGTCGAGGCGGTTGGTGATCGAGGTGCCCAGATCGCCCTGGACGATGCCGCCCAGCCACTCGAAGTAGCGCACCAGCGCCGGGCGATCGAGGCCCATCTCGCGGCGCAGGTTTTCCAGAGCTTCGGGCGTGGCGGACTGGCCCAGAACGGCCTGTGCCGCGTCACCCGGCAGGGCTTCGGTCAGGCCGAAGATCATCGCCGAGGACGACACCAGCAGGAGAAGTCCCAGCGCGATGCGCTGGGACAGGAGTTTCACGATCGGGTGCATCCCCCCGCCAGCCCCGTCAGGAGGCCAGCCAGACGCGATGCGATGCGATGCCGCCCATCAGTTCGCCGGTCGGATCGCTGACCCAACCCTGGACCTGATCGCTGACGCCCTCGACGTAATCGTTGAACATCGGGCAGATCAGCCCGCCTTCGTCGCGCACCATCATCGCCATCTGGCTGTAGAGCGCCTTGCGCTTGTCCGCATCCAGTTCGGCGCGCGCCTGCAGCAGAAGCGCGTCGAATTCCGGGTCCTTGAAGCGGGTGTCGTTCCAGTCCGCGGTCGACAGATAGGCCGTCGAATACATCTGGTCCTGCACCGGGCGTCCGCCCCAGTACGAGGCGCAGAAGGGCTGCACGTTCCAGACTTCCGACCAGTAGCCGTCGCCCGGTTCGCGCTTGATCTCCAGCGGAATGCCCGCGGCCTGCGCGGATTGCTGGAACAGCGCCGCCGCATCGACCGCGCCCGGGAAGGCCACGTCGGACACGCGCAGGATGATCGGGCTGCCGTCATGGCCGGACTTCTTGTAGTGCTCGGCCGCCTTCTCGGGATCGTATGCACGCTGCTCGATCGTATCGTCGAACAGCGGATAGGCCGCGTTGATCGGGAAGTCGTTCCCGACCGTGCCGTAGCCGCGCAGGATCTTCTCGACCATCTCCTCGCGGTTGATGGCGTATTTCAGCGCCAGCCGCAGGTCGTTGTTGTCGAAGGGCGCGGTGTCGCAATGCATGATGAACACGTAATGCCCGGGGCCCGACGCGTTCTTGACCGACAGGCCCGGCGCGCGGTTCAAGAGTTCGGCGATCTTGGGATCGACGCGGTTCACCAGGTGGACCTGGCCGGATTGCAGCGCCGCCATCCGCGCGGTCGAGTCGTTGATCGTCAGGATCTCGACGCCATCGACATGGCCGCGGCTGCTGTCCCAGTAATTGGGGTTCTTCTTCCACAGCGTGCGCACGCCCGGTTCGTCCGATTCCAGCATGTAGGGACCGGTGCCGATGCCCGCGGCAGGCGCGTCGAAGCCGCCATCGGGCTGGATCATCAGGTGATAGTCGGCCAGCAGGAAGGGCAGGTCGGCATTGCCGGTCTCGAGCGACAGGACGACCATGTCCCCTTCGACCTTCATGCCGGTGATGCCGCGCATGATGCCCAGCGCGCCGGACTTGGCGTCCTCGTTCGAATGCCGCTCGAGCGTGCGCATCACGTCCTGGGCCGTCAATTCCTTGCCGTTGTGGAACTGCACGCCCTTGCGGATCTTGAAGGACCAGGTCTTGGCGTCGGCCGAGGCCTCGGCGCTTTCTGCGAGACGATAGTCGATTTCGCCGAATTCGTTCACGTTGACGATCGTTTCGCCGAACTGGTTCAGGTTGTGATAGGGCACCTGGCTGGCCGCGACCGCCGGATCGAGCGAGTTGGTGCTTTCACCGCCCACCAGACCCATCTTCAGGATGCCGCCTTTCCGGGGTTCGGATGCCTGCACCGCCTGCGTGAAGATGCTGCCCGCGACGGCGGCGCTGACGCCGAGGGCCGCGGCGCGGCCCATGAATTCGCGCCGGCTCATCTTGCCGGCGGTCACGCGCGCTGCGTAATAGTTCAGTTGATCCTTCATGACGTTCTCCCGTTGGTGATCCGCGTCTCTGGCACGGTTTTCTTGATTGGCGAGTCAAGGTTTGCCGATTTGCCCCAAAGCCGCAACATGAATTTCCCGCGCCGGGCGCGGAAACAGGTCATAGATGCGTGCGCGGGATGTCGGTTTCGTGACGCTTCTCGAAGATCAGGGCGTCGTTCTCGTAAGCTTCCAGCGTCGCGCTCAGAAAGAAGGTGGTCTCGTCCGACCACATGCGGCATCGGGTCTCGGTGCGCAGCGCCATGCCGTCGCGCTCGACTTCCTCGGTCCAGTGGCACCGGCCTTCCGCCGACAGCGGATCGTCGGGGTGGATCGACCAGACCTCGCGCGCCACCGCGCCCGCGATCAGGCCGTGATCCAGATCGCGGCGCTTGCCGAAATCGTCCTCGATCACCAGCGACACGCGACCGGTGACCTGGTCGATCTCGGTCCGGCGGACATGGGCATCGGGCCGCAGGGTTTCGATCTGCCAGGGTTCGGCCGCGTCGGGGGGCGGAAAGACGCGGGCAGGTCCCGCGCCGTCATGGCAGGGCAGATCCAGCCGGCCTTCGGTGACCACCAGCCGGCCCGCCTGCGGCGCGGGCCAGATCATCGGCCAGTAGGCGTTCGAGAGCGCCACGCGCAGGCGATGACCCTTCGGCACGCGATAGGCGATGTGATCGAGCGCCAGGCGGATGGTGACGGCCTGGCCCGGTGTCAGGGGCGCGGGCCGGTCGTGGCCATCGCGATGCGACAGGTTCAGCACGCCCCAGGTGATCCGGGTCGAGGCGCCATCGGGGTGGACATGGTTCAGCCGCACCGCGATCTGCGCCTGCGGCCGGTCGGATGTCAGCGTCAGGGTGACCACCGGCGCGCCCGCGATGTCCATGTCGGCGGAAAGCGGCGCGCTGTCCCAGCAGGCCGAGCGCGCATCGTCGCCGCGCTGGTCGCCCGGCATCTCGGGGCCCAGCCAGATCGCGCAGTATTCGCCCCCCGCCGCACCCGTGTCCTGGGGCGAGGCGACCAGCCTTTCGAAGGCGGCGGGCGCGCCCAGCGTGCCGTCGCCCAGGTGCAGGCCGTGCGAGACCGGAGCTTCGGCCTCGGCCGTGATCCAGCGGCCGGGACGCTCGGTATACCAGGATTTCGGGCGCACGCCGTCCATCAGGTAGACGCTGTAGTCGGGGTCATCCTCGACACCCGTCGGCACCCCCTTCAGCCAGCGGTCCCACCAGCGCAGCGCCTCCTGCAGGAAACCAATGCGCGGCTCGGGGGCCGCGAAATGGGGATACTTGTGGACCCAGGGGCCCACGATCCCCTTCGATCCGGGAATGTTCGCCACGATCTGCGGCACCGCGTTCTTGTAGGCGTCGCCCCAGCCGCCGATGGCCAGGACCTTCGCCTTGATCGCGGCGTAATCCTCGCAGACCGAGCCATGCCGCCAATAGGCGTCGCGGGTCTGGTGGCGCAGCCAGATGTCGGGCAGGAAGGGTTCGGCCCGCAGACGCTCCAGCCACATCTCGCGCCAGTCATCGGGGCGCAGGGCCGGGTCTGGCGGGCGCGAGGAATAGGCCCACATCGTGGCCCCCCAGCCCATGTTCTCGTTCAGGAGGCAGCCGCCCTTGTAATGGATGTCGTCGGCGTAGCGATCGACCGTGGAACAGAGCGTGATGATCGCCTTCAGGGGCTCGGGCGCGAGCGCCGCGATCTGAAGGCCGTTGAAGCCGCCCCAGCTGATGCCCATCATGCCCACGCTGCCGCTGCACCAGGGCTGGGCTGCCAGCCAGTTCACCACCTCGACCCCGTCGGCCAGTTCGCGGGGGCTGTATTCATCCTCCATCACGCCTTCGCTGTCGCCATTGCCGCGAATGTCGACGCGGACGCAGGCATAGCCGTGCCGGGCCATGTAGGGATGGGTCAGCGCGTCGCGCGCGCAGGTGCCGTCGCGCTTGCGGTAGGGCAGGTATTCCAGGATCGCCGGAACGGGATCGTCCATCGCATCCAGGGGACGCCAGATGCGGACGGACAGGCGCGTTCCGTCGGACAGGATTATGCCTTCGTCCGGCAGGTCTTCGATCGTGCGGAGGGCGTTCTTCATGGCGCCACGGTCGGGCCGCGCCGCGCGCCTGTCAAGCGGTGGATTTGACCGCGATCAGAAGGTCCATGACGTTGGTGCCTGTCGGCCCGCTGACCAGAAGCGCATCGCGTCCGGCCAGCCAGGTGCCGCTGTCGGCGCGCGCCAGCGCCTCCGCGGCCC